>CAIZKT010000481.1:0-6043 GCA_903933565.1 uncultured Victivallales bacterium
CTCCCAGGGGATGGAGCGGCCGCGGCTCGCGGCCAGAGCCGACCCGACGGTCGGCGCTCCCGGGGGATGGAGCGGCCGCGGCTCGCGCGGCTGACGGGTTGAATCGGCTCATGTGTCACGGTAGTGTATCACACATGAGAATCACGACAATCCGCGGACTGAGGCACGATACGACCACGGTGCTTTCGTGGGTGGCCGAGGGTGAATCTGTGGAAGTGCAGCGCTGGGGTGAGGCCGTGGCCGTTCTTTCGCCACAGAAGCGCAAGGCGCGCATCGCCAGGCCGGATTTCGGAGCGCGGCTGCGGTCGATCTATGGAGACCAAGTCCTTTCCACCACGGCTACCGACGTGGTCAGCGAATCCCGCGGTGAGCAATGAAGGCTTACGCTGACACCGGTCTGCTCTGCTCCCTGTATGCGCCCGACGCGCACACCCTGCGGGCCGTGGCGCGGATGAAGCATCAGGTATTGCCGCTGCCGTTCACCTGGCTGCATCAACTGGAGTCCCGCAATGCGTTGCGCTTGCGTGTCTTTCGGAGAGAAATCAGGCCGGATCAGCGCGATGCCTCGCTGAACGCGATGCTGGCGGACCTGGCCGCCGGCGTCCTGGCTCGCTCGACACCGCCCCTAACCGACCTGGCGACAGAAGCGGAACTCCTGAGCGCTCTGCACTCCGAGACTCTTGGCACTCGCACTCTCGACCTCCTCCATGTCGCCGCCGCCCTGGTCCTGGGCCTCCCGGAGTTCCTCACCTTTGACCTTCGCCAAGGCGCTCTGGCGAAGGCGGCAGGCCTGAAGGTGCCTGACCTGTGATCGGTGCCCTGGCGGAATTGAGGAGATGACGCTTGTCGTCCTGCCGCCGCGAGAGCGGTTGGCTTACGTCGGGTCCGCGTGAGCTATTTGACTGGCGGCGGCGGTAGGCTGAGGGTGAGGGCGCCGTCGGGGCCGTAGGTGACCGGGTAGGGGGCAGAGAGCTTCGCGTCGGTGGAGGTGGTGATCAGCACGTCAGTGCCGTCGGGACCGGGGAAGATCTTGTGGATGTAGCCGCCGCGGCCGTCGGGGAGGCGGTCGAGCCACCAGGTTCCCGGGGCGGGCGCATAGGGCCCGGCGAAGGCGCTGGCGATGTACAGACAATTCACCCGGCGCCGGTTCTTGATCTCGGCGGGGACTTCGGCCTGCCACTTGGCCGCGATCTCGGGCTGGTCGTGCGCCGCGCCGAAGTAGAGGTACCAACGGCCGTTGCGCGTCCAGATCTGCGGCGTCTCCAGGCGCTCGATGCTCTGCGGGTAGGCAAGCACCGGCCCCGGTTCCCAGGCCAGCAGGTCGCGAGAGCGCAGGGTCGCCAGGCAGCCGCTGGCATTCACGGGCACCCCGGCGGCCTGGGCGTTGATCACCAGGTAGAACCAGCCATCGATAGGCTCGGGGTAGAGGTACGGATCCGCCAGCGGGCGCCAGCGTAGCGCGGCGCCCTGCCATGGTCCGGCGAACTCCTGGCTGAGCACCACGGGCTGGTCGCCGACCAGGCGCCAGGTCATCAGGTCGTCACTGACCGCCAGGCCGATGCCAGCCGGGCGGCCGTGGGCGGTGAACACCATCCACCACTTGCCGGCGTACGCGGCGACGCTGCCGGTGGCCAGGCTGGTGTTCCAGGTCCCTGGGATGGGCACGATCACCGGCCCACAGTCGGTCCAGTGCCAGAGGTCGCGCGAGGTCGCATGGCCGACCTGCGCCAGCAGCGCACGCTTGCCCCAGTCGTTCTGGTTACCCATGCAGGTTGGGACTTGCAGGTAGAAGGCGTGGTAGACGCCGTTAGCGGTCGCGAACCAGTTGTCGTTGGTCCACATTCCCGGCGGTGCAAACCGCGGTGGCAGGTCGGCGGCAAGCGTGGCCATGATGAGTACTCCCAAGGCTAGAACGGTGGCGCGGATTCGGAGTGGACGGTCCACAAGACGCATGACTTTTCCTAGACCAGTATGCCGACACAGGCTTGTCGGCGCCAGGGCTGGGCGGACTCTGGCGCTGCTCGCCGCATGGTTTCCCTTGGAGCCCGCGCTGCCCAGCCCGTTTCGGGCGGGTTCGCGGTATACGCCGTCTGCAAGACCCCCCGTACGGCGGAAGCCCCGGCAGGGCCGGTGCGGACCGCCGACTCCAGTGAGTCTACCGCCCGAAAAAGCAACAGCCTGCGCGTCGGTGCCACAGGGGCCGCGCGGACTCAATCGGCTTCCACGGCGAAGAAGCAGGTCTTGTCTGCGGGGCCGAGGGTCAGGACGGTGCCCTCTGCGGTGCGGCGCGAGAGCACGTCGCCGCCGAGCTTGCCGGTGGCATCCAGGGCGTGGACCGCGAGGCCTTGTTTCCGCTTGAAGGTGAGGTTGACCGAGACCGGCTCCAGCAGGATTGGCGCTTTGCCGGCGTCGAGAAGCTTCGTCTGACTGCTGTTCCAGCGTTGGCCGCTGTTTTCGGCGCGGGCCACGACCGTGATCAGGAGCTTGCGGGCGGCGCTGATGGGCGCGTTGTCCAGCGCCGATAGGGTCACCGCACAGAACTCGGTCTGGCTCTCGATGATCAGGTCCTGAAGTTCCACCTTGGTCCCGCCGAGGAAGCCGACGGCCCCTTGGGTGCGGGGCGTGTCAATGCTCAGGAAATGCTGCTGGTAGTCCAACGACACCTGCCCATGGTCGCTGCGCAGGCGCCCCGCGGTCTGCTTCAGCTCCGCCAGGCCCCACTCGCCGGCTTTGGCCTGGAAGCGTTCGTAGAAAGGCCGTGGGTCCGGGGCGTCCTGGCTCGCCTTCACCCGGTTGCGGAGATCGCACCACGGGTTCGTCGAGGAGACCAGGCTCCGCGCCGCCGCCGCGTAATTGCCGGTCGCGGACAGGCCGGAGGAGACGACCACGTCCGCGCGGCCTTCATAGCGCTCGTCGAACAGACAGCTCTCCACCCGCGAAAGGTAGGGGAGGAAGCGGGACGGCAAGCTGTTCCAGGACTGGCAATTGAACGCATCGATCCGGGAATAGCCCACCTGGATCAGGCGCTTGGCAGCCTCGACGTCGTGGCGGTGGAAGAGCAGTGCCGCGGCGGGGAATTGCCCGAAGGTGAGCGGGTCGTTGTAGATGACGAAGGAACCCCGCAGCGCGCCTTCCGGCTGGCGGACCGCCTGTTCATTGTAGTGGGTTGCGGTGATTCCATCCCAGTCCTGCAGGCAGGCGTAAGCGGCCATCATCAACGGGCCTTCGCTACGGTACTGGTTCGGGTAGGGGAAGCCCCATTCGGTACAGAAGAACGGTTTGCCCGCCACTTTCGCGGCGGCCAGGGTCGGGATGGCGTCGCGCTGCCAGCTCGCGGCCTGGAGCGGATTCTCCAGCAGCAGGGCGCGATTGCGGACGGTCACCGGGTGAAACATCGAAGGATGGTCCCAGTAGTAGTGCTGGTCCGTGAAGTCCAGGGTGGCCACGGCGCGGAGATGGGCGGGGGATAGCGGCATGTTGGTGCCGCAGAGGGGAACCCGGAGGCCCAGGGCCCGGACGTGATCGCGCAGGGTGGTGTAGTAGGCCGTCTCGACCTCGTAGTAGAAGAGCGCTCCATCACTGGTTCTGGCCGCGCCCAGGTTGCCGCTGTAAGGCCGGTCGGGTGCGCCGGGGCTGACCACCGTTTTGGGGAGTTCGACGGTGCCGACGGCGGGGTCCTCCGCCGCGCCCAGCCCGGTTTCGCCCGCCGCATTCGTCCAGTCCGCCGCCAGCTTCGCCCGGTCGCCGTACCGGGCCAGCAGCCAGCGGTTCCAGCGGGCTTTCAGGTCCAGGATGTACGATGGTGGCGGGGTGTGCGAGGTCCACGAGCCAAGCTGGAAGATCCCGTTCTCGTTGGTCAGTTCCACCAGGACCAGGGCGGGTTCGTCGACGTAGCGATTGCCGGTGTAGGGGTTGAGGTGCGTCAGGATCTCGGTGGCGTACTTCTTCTGCAACTCGATCAGGCGTTCGTCGTACATCGTGGCGATGGCGGCCCCGCCGATGCGGTAGAACTGGTTGGCGTCGCGGACCCCGTCGCCCTCCTTGAAGCGGCGGTAGGTGAGCAAGTCCATGTTGATGTAGATGCCGTTCTTCTTCAGTTGTGCCACCAGGTAGTCCAAGCGGTCGAGGCGAGACGGGGCGATGGTCAGCGTAGTGCCCTGGCTGACGTCGAAGATGCCCTCGAACTTGCCCGTCTCATCCGCCATGGTGCCGGAGGTGTCGTGGATGTGGATGCGGGCGATGTTGCAGCCGAACTTGGCCATCCGGCGGGCAATCTTCTCTGCCTGTTCATGCGTGGGGTAGCAGGCGTTCCCGGTCAGGTTCGCGCCCCAGAACCGGCCCCGGGTCCCGTCCGCGAAGTAGAAGTGTCCGTCTCGCGCGGTCAGGAAGCCGTGCTTTCCCGCGGGGGCATCGAGCAGGAAGGACACGTCGGTCCAGCCGCTCGAGGTGTCATCCCAGGCGAGGTCGAAGGGGAACCACGTCGCCGTGTCGGTGGCGACCGCGGGCCGTTCGGTCCTGGCCAGGGCTGGCGGTGCGTCCGAAGCGGTGACGGCCACCCAGATCGGCACCGCGTCGGTACCGGCGGAGATCAGCGCGATCTCCTCGATCACCTCCGAGTACGGGTTGCTCCAGGCGAAGACGGTCAGCCCCACGGACTTGCTCACCGCGTTCGGCCCGCTCCAGCCGACCACGCCTGCGGTCGTGTCCTTGGGGGTCCACCAGTCGCAGGTCTCGACCCCGGCGCGCAGGGGTATCTCGACCTGCCGACCGCCGCGGAACCGGAGCCGATACTGCCCGATCAACTGGCTTGGGGCCTTGGTGAACGCGCAAGCGTGGAGGAAGTAGAGGGTTCTGGCGGTTTGCCCCACGGGGACGGTGAAGCTCGCCGGGAAGGTCGGCCTGGCGGCGCCCCTCGCCACCAGGCACGAGCGTCCGCCATTGGTGGCCGGGTCGATGAGGTCGAACGGGATCCCGGCCAGGGTCTGCCGCCCGAGCGGGAGATTGCGCATGTCGTTGGCGCCCTGGTCGGTCCAGCCGCCTTTGCCGTCGCCCTCGATCTCATCCCGGAACCCCATATTGGCGGCGGCGCGCAGGTCGATGGGGGTGAAGCCCGCCACTCCGGCAGGCCCGATCCGGAAGGCGACCCGGATCGAACAGGAGATATCCTTGCCGCCGGCTGCGGCATTCTGCTTCTGGCTGAACCAGTAGTGCCCCTTTCCCCAAGGCAGGTTATGGATGTCGTTGAAATTCCAGCCATTGCCATCGCGGCGTGACCACACGTCGGTGGGAGCGTCGGCGCGCACCGCCGACAGGTCGAAGACCAGCCGGCCCAGAGGAGTCGTCACGGCCAGGCTCTCCACGTCGGCGGCGACGGTCGTTTCGCGGTTCTCGGCGGTGGGGCGAATGGTTGACTCGCTCGAGAGCAGAGAGGTCCACACCTTGTACGGCATCTCGGACAAGAGGGCTTCGGGGACTCTCAGGTAGTAGTCCGCCACCGCCGCACCCGTCTTCCCGTCAACCGTGTAGTCCAGCTCTATCGCGACCTCGTCCCGCAATACGGATACCTGCTTGCGCAGGGTCAGAAACCCCGCCTTTTCCAGCTTTGCGCTGACGACCACGCGATCCGCCGTAGCGTCAACGCTGAGGGTGGGCCGGTTCTCGCCGCCGGGGTAGAGGCTCTTCCACGCCGGGTCATAGACCGCGAACCCGTCCTGCCAGATGGCGGACCCCTTCCAGGAGACTCCGGCGTTCCCCTGCGCATCCAGCACCAGGGCGAGGTCGCCGACCCGGTATTCCGCGCCGCGCAACGAGCCACTGCCGGCGACCAGGAGGGCCGCCAAGCCGATGACGGCCAGCACCCCGAGGGGGAGTCTGAGGGGCTTGATCATAGTCGCTACTCCTGCTTGTGGTGGTGCGGGTCGTCGGCCAGGCGTAACCCGTAGCCATGACCGACAGTACCGCTCTCAGCGAACCGGCGCAAGTACCCTGGGCGCAGGTCAGTTCAGTAGGGGCTTCTGTTTCGATCGTCTCCGCCTCCGGCGAG
>CAIZKT010000482.1:0-4373 GCA_903933565.1 uncultured Victivallales bacterium
GCCTGGCCACACCCATCGCGGCACGCAAAGCCTGCTCGTTACCGGTCCAGTCGCGTCTAACGCCGCAAAGGGAACAATGAATCGGCGGCGTGACCTGCGGCGGGAGTCGAACCGCCTGAGCGGCGGACCCTATAATCCTGGTTCCACGGCCCTGACTTAGGCGTCAGCCCATCACCAATTTGCTCATGCTTGTGACCCGGCACCCAGCGCCCGACCTCCCAAGCTTGAACGAGTGGGCCAACACGAAGGGCGTGAAAGCCGGCGGCGACCGTTGCGCTGTTCAACCAACGCAGCAGCCACAGAATGTCGCGCTCTGCGGTTAGCAGCCACGCAGGATCGTCATCCCCAGATCCGTGACGCCAAGTCCCAGCAAGGGCCTGGCCGACGGATGAAACCATGTGACGTGGACCCGAGGATCTCCCTCCTGGAATCGGGCCGTTTGCTTAGCCACCCCGATTCGTGGTATGACCGGATGGATGTTTTGATTTCCAGGGAGAACCACATGAAGCCCGCTACAGATGTCTTGTACCTGGCGCACCAACTTCAGGCCGAGCGTCGCGGCCAACCACCGCTCGCGCGCGGCGAATTCCGCGCCCGGCTGCCCGCCACCTACGAAACCGACCTGACCGGCTTGCTCGTGCCACGGCCAGGGCCGACGGTCCAGATCAAGGTGCTTGGCCAGCCGAAATTCCAACTGGGCCAGGTGTGCATCACGCCCAACGCGGCCCAGGCGCTGCCGGCCAGCGAGGTACTTGCGGCCCTCGCCCGCCACGCCGCCGGAGATTGGGGCGCGTTGGACGACCACGACCAACGCGAAAACGACCGGGCGCTCCTCCAGGGCGGACGGATCGTCTCGGTTTACGCTGTCAGCACTGGCCAGAAGTTTTGGGTGATCACAGAGGCCAATTTCACCGTTACAAATGTTGAGCTCAACATTTGTGACCTTATGTTGAGTCTTCAAAAATGTTGAGTTGAGGGAGATTCCCCCAGTTCCCCAGTGCTTTGGCATGGGAAAACTTCACATTTTTGAAAGTCCCGCCGGAGGTCATGCTAGCCTCCGGTATGAAAACTAATCTTACTCTTGTTCAAGTTCGCCCTCGGGATCACCAGCGTTATCGAGACATCCCCATCTTCGGTCGATACCTCGATGACTTTGTTCCCTGGGCTTTCGGGCGTGGTTACACCCGCCACACGGTGTATCTGCAATTGGATTCGGTTCGCCATCTGGCGGCTTGGTTTCGGAAGCACATCCCACGCTCTGTCCGGTCTTTGAGGGCGGAGGATCTGGCCGCCGCGCACCGCTGTTTTGCCAGGCGTCGGCGCGATCCACGTTACGTGTGGGGGCTACGTGGGTTCGCCGCCTTTCTCCAGACGCACGGCTTCCTCAAGCCCAGCCGCCCCAAACCGCTCAGCCGTTCGGAACGGGAGGTGATTCGTCTTTTGGAGCATCTGCGCAAGGATCGCGGAGCGGCGGAGAGCACTTGCGCCTCGTATCGGTGGCGGGCGCGGCACTTCCTGAAGTTCCTCGGGTTTGACCGCCACCAGCGGGCGCTCCAAACTCTCACGCTGGCGACCGTGCATCGCTATCTTCGCAGTGTTTCGGGTCCGTATCGGCGCACGACCATGCAGCACGTCGTCGGTTCAGTGCGGGGCTTTCTGCGCTTTGAGTTCATCCGGGGCGTCCTCCCCCGACCCTTGCACATCCAGATCGATTCGGTTCGCACCCACCGGGATGAACACCTGCCCTATCCCGTGCAATGGACCGAGTTGCAGCAACTGCTTCGGCGCATCGACCGCTCCACCCCGTTGGGAGCGCGGGACTATGCCGTCCTGCTGATCGCCGCCACCTATGGCCTGCGCGCTTCGGACGTGGCGAACCTCACCCTGGACGCTGTGGATTGGCGCGAACGCAAGATCCAGATCGTGCAGTGCAAGACCCGGCACCCGCTCTCGCTGCCGCTCACCGATGAGGTGGGGGCGGCGTTGGTCAACTACCTTCGACGGGGACGCCCAGCCTCGTCGTGCCGCCAGATCTTTTTGCGCAGCCTCGCCCCCATCGCCCCGCTCAGTCTGCCGGGGATGTCCAACATATTGCGGTGGGCCAGCCAGACTGCGGGTGTCACCTTGAAAGCGGCTGGGTTTCGCTGCCTACGACACTCCCTCGCCTTGCGCTTGCTGCGGCAGGGAGCCTCGACCAAGGACATCGGTGACATTTTCGGTCATCGCCACACCACTTCAACCTCCGCGTATCTTCGGTTGGATGTCGATGATCTGCGGCAAGTGGCCCTGCCGGTCCCGCGCCAGGGGCCGGGTGACGTGCCGACGAAAACGCCGTCGCCCGCGGTGTCGGCACGCTGGCGAGTCGGGGCGCGGACGGCGCCGCGCGGGTGGGGTTGGCGCAGCTTCTTAAAGAAGCCCCTGGCGGACTATCTGTCCGTTCAGCGGGCGTTGGGCCGCGGCTACGAGACCCCGGAGCGGACCTTGCGTGGACTGGACTGCTTCCTGGTCCGTCGTTACCCGCGGGCCAGGCGGTTGACGTCCGCCATGTTTGCGGCGTGGGCCGCCGGACTGCACTCGCTCTGTCCCACTACCGCCCGGATGCGGATGTTGTGCGTGCGCAAGTTTTGCTGCTACCTCGCCCGCTCGCGCCCGGGGATCTTCATCCCCGACTTGCGGACTTTCCCGAAGGAGTTGCCCCATCAAGCCCCTTATCTCGTCTCCCCATCCGAAGTGGCGCGTGTGTTGACCGCCACCGCCAAACTTCGTGCCACGCGCGGTAATCCGCTCCATCCGCAAACGATCCGCATCGCTTTCCTGCTGACGTTCTGCTGTGGGTTGCGCAAGAGCGAAGTGCTCAAACTCCGACTGGCCGACCTCGACACCGAAGCGATGGTGTTGCGCATCAACGAAACCAAATTCGGCAAGTCCAGGCTCGTGCCCGTCTCTCCCTCGGTGGCCGAAGAACTGCGGCGGTATCTCGCCCAGCGCCGCCGCCACCACCTCCCGATGGAGCCGGACGCACCGTTAGTTTGGAACGGATGGCCGCGCCACAACGGCCACGTGCGGGCGCTTTCCCCCACGCCGTTCTGGCTAACCTGGCAGCGCGTCTGCCGTGAGGCGCTGGTGTTCGACCATCGGGGTCGCCCTCCGCGGCTTCACGATCTGCGGCACGGGTTTGCCGTGGAAGCGTTGCGACGCGGCTACGACGCGGGCCTCAATGCCCAGGCCGTGCTCCCGCGCCTGGCGCGCTACCTGGGGCACGCGGGAGCGCAGTTCACCCACTACTACCTCAAGTTCACCGAGCCGTTGCGTTGTGCCGCCAGCGATCGGTTTCGGCAACACTTGGCGGCGGCCATCCTGCCTTCAGCCGATCCCCAGGAAGGAGGCCAGCCATGAACAACGCCAACGTACTGGCGCTGGCCCTGCAACGCTTTCTGGGCGACTACTTGCCCCATCAACGAGCCTTCAGCGTCCATACCATTCGGAGCTACCGGGACAGCCTCAAATTACTGCTCCAGTTTGCCGCCGGACCCAAACGGCGCGTCGCCGATCTCAAAGTTATCGACCTGACACCGGCCAAGATCATCGCCTTCCTCGACCACCTCGAAGCCCATCGCGGCAACGAGGCCACCACGCGGAATGTGCGCTTGAGCGCCCTCCACAGCTTCTTCGATTACCTCGGCGCCGGATGGCCGGAGCATCTGGACCAAGCTCGGCGGGTTCTGGCCATTACCTTCAAGCGCGCCACGCACCGCACCATTGACTACTTGGAAGCCGCGGAGGTGCGCACGATTTTGGAGCAGATCGATCGGCGCACCGTCTGGGGACGGCGCGACTACGCTTTGCTCGCGCTCATGTTCAACACCGGGGGGCGCGTTCAGGAGATCGTCGCGCTCCAAACGACGGATCTGCGCCTGACGGCTCCCCCCAGCGTCAAGTTTCTCGGCAAGGGCCGCCGCGAGCGGATCTGTCCGCTCTGGCCGGAGACCGCTCGGCTGCTGCAACAACACCTCGCGGACACCGGACTGGATCCGCAGAACCCACAAGCGCTGTTCCGGAACCATCGCGGCACTCCGCTGACACGGTTCGGGGCACGCCTCGTTTTGCAGCGGCATGTGACTCGGGCAGCAGCCGTCTTACCCACACTTGGCGGCAAGCGTATCCATCCCCACAGTATTCGGCACAGCACCGCCATTTACTTGCTCAAGTCCGGTGTCGATTTTAGCACCATCGCCCATTGGCTGGGACACAAAAGCCTCAATACCACGCACAAATACACCGCGATCGATCTGGAAGCCAAGCGGGCAGCCCTCGCCAAAGCGGAGCCCGTCACCCCCCCGAAGCGACTCCCGAGCTGGCGAACGGATAACGAC
>CAIZKT010000483.1:0-5976 GCA_903933565.1 uncultured Victivallales bacterium
CTCGGTACGAAGGTAGGGTAGATGGCTCGCCCCTACAGGGCTCAAACCCATAACCATTCTATTCCCAGGGCGTTGCCCTGGGCTGGTATGGCAGCGCGCCTTCAGCGCTTCAGACGGACTCTCTTATTGCACCGGTCGAAAAAAAGGTGAACCGCTGCGTGCGCCGCTATTGCGTGGGGTACGTGAACGCGGTATTCTTAACGGCTGACAGTGCGATCTATGTCAGATCGCAGGGCCCGTCTTCAACTGGTGTCATGGTTGAGGATCGGTCCTGACGAAAGCATGACACGAGAGGGATCTGGTTCAGATGGATATCTACGTCGGCAACTTGGCCTACTCCACGGCAGACGATGACCTGAAGACGCTGTTCTCGCAGCACGGCACGGTCGCTTCGGCCCGCGTCGTCATGGACCGTGAGACCGGGCGCTCCCGCGGCTTTGGTTTTGTGGTTATGTCTGAACCGAGCGAAGCGCAGGCAGCCATCAACGCGGTGAACGGCATGGACTTCCAGGGCCGGCCGCTGCGGGTGAATGAGTCGCAGCCCCGGGCTCCCGGTGGCGGTGGCGGTGGCGGTGGCGGTGGTGGCCGCGGCGGTGAGCGCGGCGGCGACCGTCGCGGTGGGGGTGGTGGCGAGCGCTCCTGGTAAGCAGACTCGACGACTCTCAACCAAGGCGCCCGCAGGCTTCCTGCGGGCGCCTTTTCACGTTCTTGTGAGTCACTGTTTCGGTTCAGTGGGCGTGGTCAGTCCGAGTTGACCCTCCACCCAGGGACCCACGTAGGCACGGTAGTCGCCGACGTTCATCTCGTGCCCGTTGAGGGGGCCGTTGAAGAGGCGCTTGGGAGTACGGATTTCGTTGAAGGCGGCATAGACCGAGCTGGGGGAACAGGTGAGGTCGATGAAGCCGGCCGAGACGATGACCGGGCCGGTGATGCGACGGGCGAAATGGGCCGCGTCGAAGTAGCCCGCCATGTCCAGGAAGGGACGCTTTTCCTCATCCGTGTTCCCTTTGACCAAGCGCGGCCAGCCCGGCGCTCGACCTGCCAGGTAGCCGCCGTGGTCGCAGAGCGCCGGGACATTGGCGGCTGCCGCGGTGATGGCGCGGTTGAGGCCGGCCAGGATCAGGGCCGAAGCGCCGCCCTGACTGGAGCCGTCAATCACCAGGTGCTTCCCGTCGTAGTCGGGTCGCGCCGCCAGCCAGGAGATGGCGCGGTCAATGCCGAGGAAGGCGCGCCGAAAGTAGTAGGCCTCGCGGTCGGGGGCGCCATGATGGGAATAGGTGAGGGTGCGGTTGAGTTCCTTGTAGGCGGCTTCGAGGTCTTCCCGGGGCAGGCCACCGACATCGTACGCATGGACTCCCATGGTAAGGGCCAGCACGCCGCGCTCCGCGTAGTTCTTTCCCGACGGGCCGAAGGGGCCAGGGCCTGCCCCGGGGACGCTGACCCAGGCCGGAAAGGGCCCCTTTTGGCCCAGCGGGACACAGAGGAAGCCGTAGATGCGGGTCTCGCCGAGATTGGCGAAGCTGAGGGCATACACCTCGGCCTTGGCGTTACACTGGGCGTCCAGGCGGGTCAGGCGCGGGTCCGCGGGGAGGCTCGCCAGGCGTTTGCGGCCGTCCTCCCAGAACTGGTCGAAATCGGCGGGTTCGACGGTGGCCTTGCGGATGCCTTCGGGATCGAACCCGGCCGCGGCTAGGGCCTGACGGCGTTCCTCTGCCGCGCTGACGGTAACGGTCAGCCGCAGGAAGCCGGGCTGGTTGAGCGTGCCGGACAGGGTGACCGGGCCGGCCGAGAGATCGAGTTCCTTGGTCTCGATGACCCGTCCCCCGTCAAGGGTCAGCACCGCGGTTACCTTGGCGGCGGTGGGGGGCTTGCCGTCGCGTGTCGCCGTGATCGTGAACCGCGCGGTTTCGCCGCACTTGTAGAGCGCCTCTGGTCGGTCGGTGCGAGCCTGGACTAGCCAAGGATCGGGCGGGGTCTGGTTCTTGGGTTCGGCCGCGCCAAGGACGGCGCCGAACAGCACCAGGGCTCCGGCCAGCCATGGAGTCCAGACGCCGCGACGGCGCACTACGTTTCTTACGACCGAGGAAGTTCTCTGCATGTATGCCCCCGTTCCGCCGAAGCTGTGGTTGGCGCGGCAGCGCAGAAAATAGCGCCTACCTGACCGGGTGACTACCTGCCACCTGGATCTTCGCCAGGACTGGGCAAGTGCTTCTCAGGGCTTACGTTGGCGCGCGGTGATGGTGGGGCGCGCCTCGATGGTCAGGACACGGGTAAGGAGTGGCTTCATGAAACTCAGGGCACTGCTGTTGTTGGTACTGGCCTCGGCGGTCGGCTGGGCGGCGCCGGCCTGGCATCAGAGTCTCTATCTGGGCAACGACGGCGTCTGGCAGCAGCGCTTTCCCATCGTCCTCAGCAACCAGGGTGGGCGCGACCTTGCCGGCGAGTCCGTCGAGCTGCGGATCGGCAGCGCCGCCGGCGAGGCGCCGCTGGCGGGGCTTCTGGCGGATGGCCTGCGCCTGTGTACCGAGAACGGCACCGAGTTTCTCTGGGCCATCAACGGCCCCGACGGCAAGCCGGTCCGCCGCGGCCCCGTGCCTGCCGGCAGCAGCCTGTTCGTTCCCGCCGAGTGCCCGGCCGGGGGCGAGACGACGCTCTACCTCTACGCCGATAACCCCACCGCCTGGGCCGTGCCCGATTTCTTCCCGGCCGCCCGAGGCCTGCGCAACGGCGGTCTCGAGGAGGGCAGCGGCGACGTCCCTGCCGAATGGCATCATGACGCGAACGACGACGCGCATCGGACCTTCTGGGTCAGCGAGAACCCACAGGCGGGCAAGCGCTGTCTGAAGACGGTGGTCGCGGACGGCGCCGAGGAGACCTGGATCGCGACGCGGCAGCGCGACATCCAGATACAGGGTGGCGCCACCTACCGGCTGCGGGCCTGGGTGAAGGCAGAGAAGGTCAAGGGCAATGCAGGCTGGTATATCCACGTCGGCAACGCGCAAAACTTCATGCTCATCAGCCCCATGCTCAACGGCGGCGGCGGCTCCTACGATTGGAAGGAGCTCACGGTTGAGTTCAGCGCGCCCGCCGACGCCAATGTCGCGGACCTCGGGACGGTGTTGCGCGGCACGGGGACTGCCTGGTTCGATGAGGTCTCGTTGACGCAAGTGGACGGGGCGGCCGTCAAGGTCACGGCCCGGGTTCTGCCAGCCGAGCGCATTCCGCTGGCGCGTGAGGTGGGGGCTGACGCGCCCTGGCCGAGCGGCGCTGAAGACCAAGGCTGGGACTACCGCTTTCCGGTGCGTGTGCTCAACCTCACCGAGCAGGCGCTGGAGAGCGGCTTTCTGGCCGTCGATCTCGCAGGCGCCGCTGCCCGGCTCAACCGGCGCACGGACGCCGCCAGCGTGCGGGTCATGGACGGCGACCGCTTGCTGGAAGCGCAGCGCCTGGGGGACCTGGTGCTCTGCCGGCAGCGGATCGAGCCGCGGACGCGGCAGACGCTCTACGTGTACTTCCGGGTTGGCGCGCCCAGCGTTACCACGAGTGGCCAGATCGGCGCCCGGCAGTACGCCGCCAATCCAGCGCTGCCGGGCGGCGAGACCCGTGAGGCCATTTCCGGCATGGCCCGTGGCGAGTACATGCGCCTGCTGGAGAGCCCGTTGAACCGGGTCCGCAACCCGAGCTTTGAGCAGGGCGAAGCCTTGCCGGAGGGCTGGGTCGGCAGCGCCGAGGGCCAGCAACCGGCCGGGACACGGATGGAGTCGGCTCCCCCCGGACTCTTTGGACAGCGCGGCGCGCGCCTGGTCATTCCCGCTGACTCCCAGCCGGCGTGGACCGGCTGGCGCCAGGATGTGCCGGTACAGCCCGAACGGACCTACCTCTACGCCGCCTGGCTGAAGTGCGCGGACCTGGTGGGGTCGCTCCAGCTGCATGCGCACTACCGCAATGCCCAGGGGGAGCTGTGTCAGGATCGCCCGCACACCGGCGCCGGGCCCGCCATCTCCGGGACCACGGACTGGACCCTCATCAGTGGCGTGTTCAGTATGCCGCCGGACTGCGCCACCTTCCAACTCCACCTGACCATGCTGGCGACGGGGACGGCAGAGCACGATGGCGTGCTGCTTACCGAGGTCATGCCTGCCCGTCTCGGCGCGCTGAGACGCGGCTGGCGGCGACGGTGAGCGGGCCGGTGGCCTGGCCGGTGAATGCCGTGGTGAAGGTATTTCGGGATGATACGCCGCCCGCGGTCGTGCCCTCGGCTCGCCTCACCGCCGCGCGCCACGAGCGCGAACCGCTGCAAGTGGCCTTGCGCAGTCCGCAGGCCTTGGGGCAGGTGACGGTGGAAGTGGAGGCGCCGGTCAGCGCGACGGGGGCACGGCTGACGGATATCACGATGGGCGTGGTTGGTTACGTGCCCATCGACAACAAGACGAACTACTACAACTCCAAGAGCCCGGCCTGGCAGCGCAAGTTCCCTGTGGGTGGCAGCGCCTCTGACGGCTGGCCGGGCTGGTGGCCAGACCCTATCCTGCCGCGTCAGAGCTTTGACCTGGCGGCCAACTCCACCCAGCCCGTGTGGGTGACGGTGGCGGTGCCCAAGGAGGCGGTCCCGGGGGACTACAGCGGCAAGATCCGCTTCAGCGCCGCAGGCAAGCCGGTGGCCGAGTTGCCCTTCACGGTGCATGTCTGGGACTTCACCCTGCCAGACGAGATGCATCTCAAGGCGATCTACGACTGCCGTCAGAACAGCGCGGTCTGGCAGGTCCCCGGCCAGTCCGCGGCGGAGACCCGCCGGGAGTTCTGGCGCTTCATGGCCGAGCACCGGCTCTGCCCCGACACCATCCGGCCGGAACCCAGTATCCGCTACCAGGATGGGCAGGTGATCGCGGATTTCGCGGCCTTCGACCAGGCGGCGGCGTACTACTTCGACGAGCTGAAACTGCCCCACGCCTACACGCCCTGGCTCTTCTACGGTTTTGGCTGGGGGCACCCGCCGGCGGAGCGCTTCGGCCAGGCGCCCTACGAAGGTAAGTCCCCCTACGAGGGAGTGGATCGCCGGGTGCTGCGCCCGGAGTTCAAGCAGGCTTACCAGGCCTGTCTGAAGGTCTACTGGGAGCACCTGAAGGCGAAAGGCTGGGAGCGCCAGTGCGTGCTCTACATCTCCGACGAGCCCTTTGATGGCAAGGCGCAGATCCGCGAGCAGATGAAGGCGTTGTGCGAGATGATCCACGAGGTCGATCCCGCCATCCCCATCTACAGCAGCACCTGGCATCACCAGCCGGAATGGGATGGCTACCTGAACATCTGGGGGATCGGCCATTACGGCGTGGTACCGGTGGAGAAACTGGCCCAGCTCAAGCAGGATGGCGCCCGCATCTGGTGGACCACCGATGGCCAGATGTGTACCGATACGCCCTACTGCGCCGTTGAGCGACTGCTGCCGCACTACTGCTTTAAGTACGGCGCCGAAGCCTACGAGTTCTGGGGCATTGACTGGCTGACCTATGACCCCTACGAATTCGGCTGGCACTCCTACATCCAGCAGAGCAGCCAACCGGGCGAGTCGTCCTTCGTCCGCTACCCCAATGGCGATGGGTTTCTCACCTATCCCGGCTCCCCCATCGGCCACCCCGGCCCGGTCACCTCGGTGCGCTTGGAGCAGGCCCGCGAGGGCTGTGAGGACTACGAGTACCTCTACCTGCTGCGCCAGCGCATCGCGGCGGTCAAGGCGACCGGTCGCGATACCACGGCGGCCGAAAAGGCCCTGGCCGAGGCGCAGGAACTGGTCAGCATCCCCAACGCCGGCGGCCGCTTTTCGACGCGGGTCCTGCCCGACCCCGACGCGGTGCTGGCCGTCAAGGAACGCTTGGCAGGCGCCCTCGAAGCCCTGCGCTGAACCGCGGCGGATCGCCTGGAGGGCGGCCCTGCGTGGCCGCCGCGGCGCCGACGCAGCGGCGCCCTCCAACGCCCCTCGTC
>CAIZKT010000484.1:0-1761 GCA_903933565.1 uncultured Victivallales bacterium
CGGCGGAAGTCCTGCCCTCAGGCATGACGGCCCGCCGACCTCCACGCCCTGCGGGCGGAAGAGACGCTCCGCGACGGCATCTCTATTCCGCCTCGACAGCGCGCCACCAAGCAATGCAACCGCCGCTGGCATCACCTCTTCCCTCACAGTGACGACCACCCCTGAACCGACCAGCGCCCCGCCGTGCCCGGCAGAAGCCCCTACGGAACTGACGTGCGCCCGTCTGACGGGCTTCAGGTTCATTTGCCCGACTCGCTGAGTAAAAATACTCAATATCGTGAACGCAAACCCAGATATGCCCTTCCGGCGCTCGCCTTCTTCCCAGACCCTTCAGGCCCGACTCACCGAGCCACGGCGCTTCATGCAAGCGGTGGCCTGGCTCGCGTCTCAAGGGGAGCGCGACCGACGGGATCGGTCCCCTGGAGGGCGAGCGGCCACAGCCGCGCAGGCGCCCGCGAGCCGGGGTTGACGAGCCGAGGCGCTTGGCGGACCGCTGCCGGTCCACCGGCGCCAGGTCAGCCGCATGGCGCCGTCCATGCCATCAGTGCGTCATGATGCTTGGCGGCTGTTTAATGTACATGAAATCGAAGCTAAGCTATTGATTACCTGCTATAAGATTCTGTAACTTATTGCCATTAAGTTTTTTGTGAGGGAACGGCACCGAGTCAGCACCGAGTCACCTGCGTGCAGACCATGCCTTTCCGCTCACACCCACCCACCCATCCACCCCAAACCCATTCCACACTCTTGTCCGCACTCCCAGACCCCCAGTTCCCCAGCCGAGGGGTATATTCTTTCACATTTGGATCCAGAGATTATCCGATTGCCGGAGGGGTACGCAAGAGGCTATGGCGACGAGTGCTTACAACGACGCGTTCAGAAGCCGTGAAAGAATCGGGGTCGGAATCCGTATCGGGGTCGTGTCTGGCAGAACCCGAGAAAGTGGCTTACGGACGGCGGCGCGGGACTTTCCTCACACCTTCTCAGGGGCGCACTTCCCGTGCGCGGTAACGCGAAGGCGCCCATCAGGGCGTGCGTCCCTATGACCAGCAAAGACGTCGAGGCTGCGGCTCTGCCGGCCGCAGCGAACCCCTCTCCATCCTCTAGCCCTCAGTCGACGTACCGGAAGCGCTACGCCGCCTGGGTCGTGTTGGCGCTCGGCTTGACGGTTGCCGCCAGTGTAACCCTGTACGTAAAGTCGACGGAAGAGAAGGCGGCATGGCAGGAGTTCACCTCGCGCTGTGAGGATATCCGCACGAGCATTACGGACAGGATGGACGCCCACGCGGCCATCCTGCTGAGTGGTGCGGCACTGTTTGGGGCGTCAACTGAGGTCACCCGCGAGGAATGGCGTACGTTTACCCAGTACCAGAAGATCGGGCAGCGCCTGCCCGGCATTCAGGGCATCGGTTTCTCGCTGCTGATCCCGCCTGCGGCACTGCCCGGGCACATCGAGGCGGTCCGGGCTGAAGGATTTCCGCAGTATACGGTGAGACCGGAAGGCGACCGGGAAGTCTATTCCTCCATCCTCTATCTGGAGCCGTTCGCCGATCGTAACCTCCGGGCCTTCGGCTATGACATGCTCTCGGAACCGGTGCGCCGGACAGCCATGGAGCGGGCGCGGGATACGGACCGTCCGACACTGTCCGGCAAAGTTCTCCTGGTTCAGGAAACCGACAAGGCGGTCCAAGCTGGCAGCCTGATGCATTCACATACACGGGCGAACCGTTGTAAATGTTAGATCGGAAAGCACACGTCTGA
>CAIZKT010000485.1:0-5700 GCA_903933565.1 uncultured Victivallales bacterium
CGACCTCGGCGCGAAGGTAGGGTAGATGGCTCGCCCCTACAGGGCTCAAACCCATAACCATTCTATTCCCAGGGCGCTGCCCTGGGCTGGTATGACAGCGCGCCTTCAGCGCTTCAGACGGACTCTCTTATTGCACAGGTCGTTTTCTTCACAGATTCTGAGTAGGTACCCGACAAGGATGTCATGCACCCCCGCGCCAGCGAGGAGCCTCAGGCGAGCACCTTGCCGAAGAGCGAGTGGGAGGTGCCACGCTCGATGGCTACCCGCACCAAGGCCCCCGGACTGAGCGCGCCGACGGGGTCGAAGATGACGACCTTGTTGGTGTCTGAACGCCCCTGCCAGCGCGCCGCATTGCGTCGGCTCGGGCCCTCGACGAGCACCTCGACGCACTGCCCGACGTAGGCCTGGTTACGCCCAGCGACACTGGCTTCCAGGTCATCAAGGAGCACTTGGTTGCGCTGCAGCTTAACCTCGGCCGGGACGTCATCGGCATACTTCTCGGCGGCCTGAGTGCCGCGCCGGGGCGAGTACTTGAAGATGTAGGCCATGTCGAAGCCGACCCGCTGCATGAGTTCCCGCGTGGCCGCGAAGTCAGCCTCGGTCTCGGAGGGGAAGCCGACGATCACGTCGGTGGAGAAGGTGACGCTGCCCAGGCGGCTCCGAATGGCGTCCACGACCCCCAGGTAGTCTGCCGCTGTATAGCCACGGTGCATCAGCCGCAGGATGCGATCCGACCCCGATTGGACGGGGATGTGGAAGGCTTTGCAGACCTTCGGGAGCGAGCACACGCAGTCCACAAAGTCCGCGTCCATGAAGCGGACATGGGGTGAGGTGAAACGGAGGCGCTCGATGCCGGGGACTGCATGCACGGCGCGCAGCAGGTCGGCAAAGCGCGGCGTCGGCGCGGCCTGGGCGCCGGCGCGGCGGGCCTCGGCCAGGCCGTAGGCGGTGATGTTCTGGCCCAGCAGCAGGACTTCGCGGGTGCCCCGGGCCGCCAACTGCGCCACTTCCTGCACGATGTCCTCGACCGGCCGACTGCGCTCATGACCCCGCGTCTGGGGAACGATGCAATAGGAGCAGAACTGGTCGCAACCCCGCATGACGGCAACGCTGGCGGAGACCTGGTCGGGCCCGTGTGCCGAGAGGTCACCGGGAAGCTCCTCGCGGACCTGGGTGGCCACCACGGCCTGGGCGCCTTTGAGAGCCTCGTCCACCAAGTCCGGGATGTCGTGGAGTTGGTCCGGGCCGACAACCAGGGCTACGTGCGGCAGTTGTTCGAGCAGGGTGTGTCCATAGGCCTGGGCCATGCAGCCGATGAGGCCGATGACCAGCCCTGGCTTCTGGCGTTTGAGGCGCTTGAACAAGCCGATCTTGCCGATCGCCTTACGCTCGGCCTGGTCCCGAACGCTGCAGGTATTCACCAGGATGATGTCAGCCTGCTCTTCGGACTCCGTCGGCAAATGCCCATGGTCGCGCAGCAGACAGGCGAGCAACTCCGAATCGCGCTCGTTCATCTGGCAGCCGTAGGTGCGTATGAGGAATCTTGCCACCGAACTCTGGCTTCCGTTTACGGCGTCGCAGCCTGCCCTGACGCCGACCTTGGCGCTACAAGCGTAGGTAGGGTGCGAAGTCGAACTGGAAGCCTTCGGGCGAGTAGCTCTCGGTGGCGGCGTCAAAGCGGTAGGTCGCCTGGGGGCCATGGCGCAGGATGGTCTCCAGCGCCGTGCCGAGGTAGTCGATATCGGCCGGGGTGTTGTGCAGCCCGAGGCTGATGCGCACCAGGCCGGGGAGCAACCTCTGCCGCCCCCCTCTCAGCTCCTCGAGAAAGCCGTCCAATTCCGCGTCGCTGACCCCGAGCAGGTGCTTGATGTAGGGATGCGCACAGAAGCAGCCGTTGCGCACGCCAATACCCCACTCGTAGCCCAGGATGGCGGCGAGTTGAGCGTGATTGTAGCCCTCGGCCTGGATCGGAATGACCCCCAAACGCTGGGTCAGGTTCACCATCTGGCAACCCCCGACAATCGTGATACCGGGGATCTTCTCAAGCCTGGCCAAGGTGTAACGGGTGAGAGATTGCTCATGGTCGGCGATCTTCTGCATGCCGATCTCAGTCAGGGTCTCCATGGCCCGGCTCAGGGCGCAGATGCCCAGCAGGTTGGGCGTACCGGCCTCCTCCTTGTCGGGAACCTCGGCCCACTCGATGTCGCTGAGAGTGACGAGGCGCACCGCCCCGCCGCCCACCAGGCTGGGCCGACTGGCAGCGAAGAAGTCGCGGGGACCGATCAGCACCCCACTGCCGAAGGGCGCATACATCTTATGGCCGCTGAAAACCATGAAGTCGATACGCTCGGGGTCGGTGGCGCAGCCCATGACGATGGGGCGATGCGCGACCAGTTGCGAGGCATCGACCAACAATTGCGCCCCATGGGCATGAACCAGGCGCGCCATCTGCGCCAGCGGCGGGATCAGCCCCGTCACATTCGAGGCGCCGCTGACGGCCACCAAGCGGACCTTGCCGTGGTGCTGGCGCAGCTTGGCCTGGAGATCCTCAAGGTCAACCATGCCGCAGGGCGACTTCGCGCCAACGTAATCCACCTGGCCCTTGAAGCGCCAGGGCAGCAGATTGGAGTGGTGCTCCACAATCGTGCTCAGGAACATCTCCCCGGGCTGCAGTTCAAAGCGGTTGCAGAGCCGGTTCAAAGCGTCGGTGGTGTTGGCGCAGAAGACGACGGTGTGATAGGCCGGGTCAGCGCCGACGAAAGCCCCGACCCGTTCACGGCTGAGATGCAGAGCCTCGTTCGAGAGCAGCGATTTGAACCCGGTGCCGCGGTGGACGCTGCCGTACCATCCCGCGCAGCGGTACAGGTGGTCCAGAACGCAGCGCAGGGGCGGGGTCGTCGCCGCATTGTCCAGGTTGACATAGGGCCGGGAGCGCCCGTCCAACAGCGGCGCGTCGGCATCCATGCCGGCGAAGAGTTCACGGGCCCGGCCGCTGGCAAACAAGGCTGCGGCGCCCTCGGCTGCGGGCACCTCCGGCGCGGCAGGAAAGCCCGTTTCGACCCTGTTGCTCGTCTGCTGCATGGTGTGATGCTCAGCCGACCACAGCGTCGGCATCCGCGCCCTTCTGCAACGCGGCCAGCCCGTCGCTGCCAGTCTGCAGGTCGACGCCATAGCGGGCCGCGGTCTCGCGCAGGATGGGGTTCTTATGGATCACCCAGGCGCACACGGGCATGAGACGAACCTCTTTGGTCACCGGATGCTCATAGGCAAACTGGGCCGGGCAGTCGACCAGACGGGCTGCCTCGACACATTCCTTTTCCTCGAAGGGCAGAACCATCACCCGCAGAAGCCCGTGAACCCGCGTGTGCTGCCGCAGCAGGTGCTTCAACTTGCGCCCCTGGAGCAGGCCCCAGACGATCTTGGCCATCTTGACCTTGGTGGTGCCGCCGAAAATCGCCGGCAGGTTCAGGCTGCGACGAGCCAGGCGGTACAGCGCCCGAGCGTAGACGGCCTGGCGGCCCTTCCGACCGAACAGACGGCCGAGCAGGCTGCGCGGCAGGGTCTCGCCCAGGCGCTGGTCCAAGGCGAGGAGATCCACCACCACATCGTCCAGCGGCCGGGTCAAGTAGTTGGTCAGCGGCTCGTACTTCGTGCCGTCAGAGATCATGACGCTAACCGACTCGCAGTTAGGATGGGCGCCGCCGAAGGTGAGCCGGCCGACGGGGAAGGTGGCGCGCAGGGTCTCAAACCGATACATGATGGCCGCCGGGAAGAAGGCAGTCCCCGGCACCTCCTTGGCCATGATGCGCTCGACGTCCTCGATGGTGGCGCTGTGCGCCTCGATCTCCTCCGGCCCCCAGTGCGCCGTCAGCGGAATCAGGTCCATCGCCGCAATGAAGTCGCGGCCCTCGTGACAGTACTGCACCAGGTCGGCCAGGTAGGCATCGTTGATCCCTTCGCCGACGCAGACCATCAGGGTGATCTTGGACTTGCGGTGCTTGCGCACGTTCTCGAGCGCCGCGAGCTTCTTGTCGTAGGCCCCGGTGCTCTTCCGGGTCTTGGCGTAGATCTCGGGGCTGCGCCCGTCGAAAGAGAACATGAGCTGACAGCCCGTCGCCAGCAGCCGTTTGCAGTACTCTTCGTCGGCAAGCCGGATACCGTTGGTCACGACGCGCGCTTCCAGGCCGTAGGTATCGCGAGCCATCTCGATCAGCTCAATCAGGTCCTCGCGACAGGTCGGCTCACCCCCGAAGAGCTGGATCTTCGGCCGCGGATTGATCTTGCTCAGATGCGCAAAGATGTGCTCGAAGTAGGCCCGGGGCGGATCGAAGCGAAAACCCATCGCCGGGATATTCGCCAGGCAGATGGGGCAATTCATGTTGCAACGATTGGTGACGTCAAGGAAGACCAGCGTCGGGGGCTTGTGGGCCTTGCACGATAGGCAGTTCAGGCCGCAGGTCTTCTCGGCTTCGCCCGTGTAACCCGTCAACTCGCGCTTCTGGCGGTAGCGCTCAACGTTGGTCGAGACGACGGTCTCGGTGACGCCGCAGTCCGGGCAGTCCTTAACCAGCACCACCGTGTTCGTCCGAAACTCGTGGTGTGCCGGGGTCACCTTGCCGCAGGTGCTGCAGACCCCCCGGTTGCCTGTGCTTGAACCGCTTGCTGCATTCGCGTTTGCCACGTTGCCGCATCCTTATGCCGCCGCTGCCCAAGGCGTGCGGGCGAAGTCGCACCACACTCACAAGGGCAGCCAGACTATACAATGATAGGTCAGGTCAGGGCGCCGGAGCCGCCGCCACTGGAGCCGCGCTCCAGGAGCCCCTCTCCGTGCCGTCGTCGTGGCAGATATCAAGAGTGCTGAAGCCGAGGATGAAATCGATGATCTGCAGGTAGCGCGGGCTCGCCACCACCCCGATCCAGCCGAGGTGCAGGTAGTGCGGACAGGAGATCATGTAGTCCGGCCCGGGAACCGGTCCCTGGGACAGACCGATGGCGCCCGTCCGCTGGAAGCGCACCGACTCCGGAACCGCCGTGTCGTAGACCCCGAACCCGACCTCTTCCTGACCCCACAGAATCGCCCCGTAGCTCTTCTCGTAATGCTTCATAGCCCCCGCCTTGCCACCTCCCAGGCCCAGGAAGTACCCGTCCACGTAGCCTACCCCAATGGGGATGATCGGAATGAAGTCGTAGTAGAGGGCGAACCCCGGCTTCTGGGAGACCGTCACGCCAAGATCCATGATCTCCATGGCGTCCTGACCGCGGTACGTCAGGTAGGTGCAACCCTGCAAACCGAGAAACACCAATGCACAGCCCAGACTGACTGCCAGAGTCGAATACCGCCGCGCGTCTCTCATGACTTTCTCCTTGGCCAACTATCACTATCGGATTACTACAGCAAAATCCACTGGAGGGTACAGTAACGCATTGGCAGGCAGACTGCAAGACGTCCCCAAACCGTGGGGCGCAAGTCAGCTCCGTAGGTGGTGACGACTCAGAAGCTGTGCAGAAATCGGGGTCGGAATCGGTATCGTGCCTGGCTGAACCCTGTAAAGTGGCTTGCGGACGGCATCTCTGGTCCGCCTGGCGCCATCCCGCCCTGGAGCCGGCGGTCCCCGCCGTATCCCCATCCAGAGACGGCGGATGTCCTGCCCTCAGGCATGACGGCCCGCCGACCTCCACGCCCTGCGGGCGGAAGAGACG
>CAIZKT010000486.1:0-4230 GCA_903933565.1 uncultured Victivallales bacterium
GTCTTGCAGACGGGGGTCTTGCAGACGGGGGATACCGCGAACCTGCCCGGGACGGGCTTGGCATCGCGGGCTCCAGGGCGGCCAGCGCGGTCAGGGCAGACGCCTGCCATATCCAGCAGGGGTCTCTTTCTTAAGACCGCCCTGCCGCCCTGCCCTCTTGCCGTGGTCCGTGGCGTTTGCGGACCTATATTACGAGCGAACTGACTGAAATGGGTTGTCTCCAGGCAGTTATTGGGTTGGGCGGTCGGGGTTGGACCGCTAAGCGGCGCCTGACCTGGGGCTGAGTATTCTGTCCCTGCCTGCGACCGAAGGAGTCTGTCGCTATGGTGCGTGCGAGGTTCGGAAACCGGTGTTTTCGGTTCGGCGCGCTGATCTTTGCGCTGACCCCCGTTGCCCTGCTGGCGGCGGACCAGGCAATGCGCGCGGTGCCTGCCCGAGAGATATTTGACAAGGGCGGCATCGCCATGAAAGCGATTGCCGGCTTGTCTGTGGTCAGCGTCTTTCTGACCTTCTTCTACGCCTTCACCATGCGGCCGGCGACCCTCTTCCCCAAACGCTTTATGCGCGATGCCGAGGACGCCGCGGAAGAGGGTGACCTGGAAGCGTTGCGAGCTCTCTGCGCCAACAACGAGTCCCCGGCGGCCCGCATCATCGAGAGTGCGGCCGAGGTACTGGCGGGCGATAGTCGCGTCGACTACATGGTGGTGCGCGATGCGCTTGAAGACGAGGGCGTGCGGCAGGCCGGCGCTCTGTGGCAGCGCATTCAATACCTGCAGGATATCGCCGTGATCTCGCCGATGCTCGGCCTCCTGGGCACCGTGCTGGGCATGATGCACTCGTTTGCCGGGTTGCAGGCGGGGGTAGCCTTTGCCAACAAAGCCGACGCCCTGGCCGCCGGTGTCGCCGAGGCGCTCTACACCACGGCCGGTGGTCTGGTCGTCGGGATCCTCAGCATGGCCATCTACGCCTTCTTCCGGGGCCAGGTCAACCGACTTGTCGGCGGCCTGGAGAACGCCTGTAACCGCGTCCTGCGGCGCTATGCGGTCCGGCGGCAGGTGCGCTCTCTGTGATGATGCGTCCGGGCAGGGGTGGGTATGAATTTTCGTAAACGTTTCAACGAGACCTCGCCGGGGTTCCAGATGGCCCCGATGGTGGATATGATGTTCCAGGTCCTGATCGTCTTCATGGCGGCGACGCTTTTCGCCCAGTGGGAGAACGTGGTCGGCATCACGCTGCCCACGGCAGACTCCGGGGTCAAGCCGGTGCGGCACCGCGAACTCATCATTAACCTCGATGAGAAAGGCGCCATCTTCATCAATAGCGTCGAACGGAGTCCAGCCGAACTGGAGAGGATCCTGGGACAGGTTGCGGACGCCTTCAAGGACCAACCGGTCATCGTGCGGGCCGACCGCAAGACGTACCATGAACATGTCATCAACGTTCTCGATATCTGTCGCAAAGTGGACATCCGCAACGTCGCGTTTGCCACGCTGCCTCCCGAAGCAGGCCCGCCGCCCTGAACCCGTCCGTCGACGTCGCGAGTGCCGCATGACTATACGTTCACGGATTGCCAGAAACCGAGCCTGGCTTCTGCTCGGCCTCCTGACGGCGACAGGGGTCGCAGGGGCTCCCGCCGCGCCCGCCGCCGCACCCGTCGCAGCCCCGGTCGCCGCCCCGGTCGCCGCCCCGGTCGCAGCCCCGGTCGCGCCCGTAGCGCCCGTCGCCGCGCCGAACACTCCCCAGGACATCCACACTCCCGAGGGACAGTACCGTTTCGCCGAGGGCCTCTTCTTCCGCACCTTCTACGACCTCGCGGAGAAGGAGTTTCGGGCTTTCGGCGAGCGTTTTCCCGGCCATTCTCTGGCCCCCGATGCCGCCTATCGACTCATTCTCTGCCTCAGGCATCAAAAGCGAGACGATGACCTGATCAAGGCCATGGACCAGTTTCAGGCCCAGTGGCCGACGAACGACCTCTGCGCCAGGCTGTTCCTGTGGAAGGGTGAGTTGCTCTTCGGGAAGGGCGACTTCTCAGGGGCCGAGGCGTGTTTCCGGCATCTGCTGGAGCAGGCCGACACGGTGTTGCGCGAGGCCGGGCTGTATTTTGCGGGGCAGTGTCTGGAACGCCAAGGCAAGGGGGAGGCGGCGCTGGCGCTGTATCAGCGTCTGGCGGACGGGGGCTTTGACGGTCAGCACCAGTACCGACCCTATGCGCTGCATGCCCTGGGGATTGCCGACCAGCGCCGCGGCGCCAATGAGCAGGCTGCGGCGCGCTTCCAGCGCCTGGTCGACGGCGATTCGGTGCCGTCGGCATTGCGGGAAGAGGCGACCTATCGCCTGGCCGAGACCTGCTTCGCGCGAGGGGTTTACGACGACGCGATCCGTCAGTATGGGCGCCTGTTGGCGGAATTTCCGCAGGGGGCCTTTGGGCGGGAAGCGCGGAAGCGCCTGAGTTGGGCCTGCTATCTCAAGGGTGACTTCAAGCAGGCGGCAGAGGCCGCGACCGAGTGGCACAAACGCCATCCTGAGGCGCTGGACTACGACATGGATTTCGTACAGGCGGCCAGTCTGGTCGGCCTCGATTTCTATACGGAGGCCATGCCGCTGCTCAAGCGTCTGGTGGATGACCCCGCGGTCCCGGCCGAGACCCTGCGTCTGGCCCGCTACCAGGCGGCCGTCTGCCTGGCGAATCTGAAGCAGTATCAGGATGCGGTGGCGCAAGCCGATGTCTTCATCTCGACGTACCCGAAGGCGGCGGAGTTGCCGATGCTGCAATACGTCGCTGGCACCGCCTGCTACGGCCTCAAGGACTACAGCAAAGCTGCCGGGTATTTCCGGCGTGCGGATGACAGCTTCGTCGCGACGGGCAGCAGCCATGAGGACGCCGGGCGGCTATTGGCCGACTGCCTGCTCAAACTTGACAAGCCGGTCGAGGCGGCGGCGGTCTACCGCAAGCTGGCGGCACGAAAAGGCATGCCACAGGCCGCGTTTTGCCTCTTCAAGGCCGGAGAGTGTGAGCGCAAGGCGGGGAATACCGCCGCCGCCATCTTGGATTTCGAGGCGTTATTGCAGACCTTCCCTCAGGCGGTCGAGGAGTCCCGCGCGGCGCTTCAGCACCTCGGCGAGTTGTACTCATCCGCGGGCCAGTTCGAGAGAGCCGTCGAGAGGGTCCGTGCCCTCATGGAAAAGGCAGCTTCCGGCAGCGACCGGGCGCGGCTGCGGTTCTACCTGGGTTACCTCAGATACCAGCAGCACAAGTACGAGGATGCCATCCTGGAACTGCGTGCGGTCAGCCTGGATGCGGAGTCTGCAGCGATCGCCTCGGCAGCGCGTTTCTACCTGGGCGTTTCGCTGTTGGAACTGGGGCAACGTGACCCGGCTCTGGACACCTTCGCCGAGATACTCGCCTTGCCCGCGACCAGCCGTCCGCCGTTTCCGGCGGACCTGCTCTTGCAGTTGGAGACGCTGTTTTTTGTGCGGAACCAGCCGGCCGTAAGCGAGGCCATTTGCCGCTGGCTTATGGAAGGCGCGGACCTGCAGGTTGTTCAGCGGGCGACGCTGCGCCTGGCCGCCATCCTGGCCGCGCAGAACCGCTTTGACGCCGCCAGCGCCCAACTCGCAGCGCTGCGGCGTCGGCGCCAGGAGTTCGCCGCTGGCCAGGGGGGGGCAGCCAACCTCCCCCCGGACGACGCCATCACCTCACTGCAGGCCGAACTCTATCTGCTGCAGAACCAAGTGCCCCTGGCCGTGGTTGCCGCAGAGCAGTGCCTGGCCTGCAAGGACCTGGACCAGGAATCGCTGACCCGGGCCCGCTGGGTGCTGGCCGAAGCGCTCGCCAAGCAGGGGCATCCGGTCCAGGCTCTGCCCTATGCGGTTAAGACGTACATTCTGGATGATCATCCCTCTTACTCGCCTCGAGCCATGATCCTAGCCTTGCGGCTGCTGGTCGGCCAGAAGCGTATGGCTGAGGCACAGGCCACCTGGGCAGAATTGCGCAAGCGCTATCCCGTGGTCGCGGAAAGTGTGGTGGGAACCCCGGAGGTCAAGGCTGTCCTCGACCTGGCGCCGCCTCCGAAAGCGGCGCCATGAACTGCATCTGAGGGCAGCCCATCGAGCTTTTTCGACCTGTGCAATAAGGGAGTCCGTCTGGAGCGCTGAAGGCGCGTTGCCATACCAGCCCAGGGCAACGCCCTGGGAATAGGACGGTTATGGGTTTGAGCCCTGTAGGGGCGA
>CAIZKT010000487.1:0-13904 GCA_903933565.1 uncultured Victivallales bacterium
CCACCAGACATTGAGGGCTGAAGGCCCGACGCGATACCAGCCTGGGGCAAGCGCAGCGTCGCCCCAGGTCACCCGTCCACCAGACATTGAGGGCTGAAGGCCCGACGCGATACCAGCCTGGGGCAAGCGCAGCGTCGCCCCAGGTCACCCGTCCACCAGACATTGAGGGCTGAAGGCCCGCCCCATCGGTCAGTCCCACACGTATCGTTCATCGTAGGCGATCCTGTACTTGTTGAGGAATGCCCGGTACTCGTCCTGGAACGTGCGAGTTCGGTGGTGCTCTTCCTGATTGTCGATGTACGTCAGCAGCGCCTCCAGGTCGGCCGGTCCGGTTGAGAACACACCATAGCCCCGTTGCCAAGCGAAGGGGGCGAAGTCCGGCGACTGGGCCTTGATCCACTTGGACGACGAGGTTTTCACCTCTTCGACAAGGTGGGCAATGGTGATCGTGCGCGACAGGCGGATGGCAAGGTGTACATGATCCGCCGTGCCACCGACGCGCGGGCATTCAGATTCGGCGGTGCGCACCACGGTCGCAAGATAGGCGTGGAGACCTGGGCGAAGAGCGGGCCCGACGAGCGGCAGACGGTCCTTGGTGCTGAACACAAGGTGAAGCAGGACGTTGGCAAGGGATTGTGGCATGGGAATGAATCGGGCCTTCAGCCCTCATCCTTTGCGGTGCGGTTTGTTCCTGGGGCGACGCTGCGCTTGCCCCAGGCTGGTATGATCCCGCGCCCTTGGCGCTCAGGGTTGTTGCCTTCGATGGTGTCCTGGGGCGACGCTGCGCTAGCCCCAGGCTGGTATGACCCCGCGCCCTTGGCGCTCAGGGGTTGTTGCCTTCGATGGTGTCCTGGGGCGACGCTGCGCTTGCCCCAGGCTGGTATGATCCCGCGCCTTTGGCGCTCCAGAGGGGCAAAGCCCCGACCCATACCAGCCTAGGCCAACGGCCTAGGTAGGGGACGAAAAGGACCCCAAGGGCTGAAGGCCCGCGCCATACGCTGTTTCTGAATCCATCGGCCCTCCCCCAAACCCTCACATTGAACCCGCGCGAGATCCTGGATGGAATAGGGTTGGCGCGTGCTTCCGCCCTCGCCTGCCATCCGTCTTCGGCCAGGTTCACCGTACACGGCAGCGGCGTTCCCTGCAAGGGTGGCACCAGCCCCGCCGTAATGCCAGTGAAGTTCGCCGCGGACCGCGGGCCAACCACCCCAGGCGCACGGGCGCCTGGGTGGCGCCACCCCGCATTGCAGCGGACAAGCCAGAGGATATGGTGAGGGGCGCCTGCCGGGGACTGGATCAGGCCGCGCTAAGCACGACCGCGGAGCCCCATGACCACGCCGAAAAAGGATATCATCGCCGCCTTGTTGATGGCCATCGGGCGGCTGCTGCTCAGCCTGCGCTACCGCGTCCGTTTCCTGGGCGTTGAGGACGTGGCCCGGCGCGGCACCCGGGGCATTCTCTTTCTGCCCAACCATCCGGCGCTCATCGATCCGCCCATCGTGGTGACGCACCTGTTCGGGCGCTTTTCGCCCCACACTCTGGCGGACCGCGACCGCATCGCGGTGCCTGTTCTGGGCTGGATTATCCGGCGTTTGGGGACGTACCCGCTTCCCGATGTGGCGCGCTATGGCGAGGCCTGCCGGCCAGAGGTAGAGAGGGCCTTGCAGCTCTGCATCGAGGCCCTGCGCCGCGGTGAGAATGTCATGCTCTACCCCGCCGGACACCTCAGCCACCAGTCCCGGGAGGATCTCGGGGGCGCCAGCGCTGCAGCCAGGATTATCCAGGCGGTGCCGGAGGCCCGTGTGGTCCTGGTGCGGACCCGCGGCCTCTGGGGCAGTTTGCTGAGTCGGGCGGCAGGCCAGCCGGACCTCGGTCGGGTGGCACGGCAAGCGTGCGGCTATCTGCTTGCCAATGGGGTCTTCTTCTCGCCCCGCCGCCAGGTCAGCGTGGAACTGCACGAGCCCGCCGAGCTGCCCCGCGGCGCCGACCGCAACACCCTCAACCGCAGCCTCGAGGCGTTTTACAATCAGGATGCGCCCGCCAATACCTATGTTCCCCACACGCTCTGGGAGCGGGGCGGGACACGGGCTGTCGCGGAGCCCTCGGTGGCCGCTCTGGGGGGCGACCTGGAGGCGGTTCCGGCCGGGACTCGCGCGCTTGTTCTCCAGCACCTGGCCGGGATTACGGGGCGGCCGGTCGAGGCCTTGAAGGAGAGCGACCGGCTGGCCCGGGACCTGGCCCTGGACAGCCTGGCGCTGCTCGACCTCGCGCTCTGGCTGGAAACCGAGTTTGGCTTTCCCATGGAGGGCACGACCAGCTTGGCCACGGTGGGCGATCTGCTGTTGGCGGCTTGCGGCACCATGCTGTCGGTCAGCAGCGCCGCACTCCGGCCGATCCCGCCGTCCTGGTCCCGCCCGCGGCGCCCCGGGGTCGCGCCCTTTCTGCCGGTCGGCGAGACGATCCCTGCCGTCTTCCTGGCCCAGGCGCGCCGGGGACCGGGCCGGGTCATCCTGGCCGATCAGAACAGCGGCGTGCGCACCTACCGCGAGGTGATTGCGGGGGTGCTGGTCCTGCAACCGCGGCTGCGGGCTCTGCCGGGAGACTGTCTGGGCATCATGCTGCCCGCCTCCGTCGGGGCCAGCGTAGCCACCCTGGCCACCCTGTTTGCGGGCAAGACGCCGGTGATGATCAACTGGACCGTCGGGCCCCGTAACCTGCTCCACTGTCTTGAGTTGGCCGAGGTGCGCAAGGTCCTCACCGTCCGCCGCCTGGTGCAGAAACTCGAAGCCTCGGGAATGGATCTGGCCGGCGTCAAGGACCGCTTTGTCTACCTTGAGGAAATGGCGGCTGCCGTGCCCCTATCGGCCAAGCTGTCTGCCGGGTTGAGAAGCTATGTCAACTGGACCGCCTTGGCGGACGCCCGGCCAGGCGACCCGGCCGTGGTGCTGTTCACCAGCGGTTCCGAGAGTCTGCCCAAGGCGGTGCCGCTCACGCATGCCAACCTGCTGGCGAACATGCGGGACCTGACCGCGGTGGTGCGCTTCCACCCCAGCGACCGCCTGATCGGCATGTTGCCGCCCTTCCACTCGTTCGGCCTGAACTGCACCCTGTTCATGCCCCTCTGCTACGGCATCCCGACCGCCTATCACGCCAACCCCACCGAAAGCGCGATGTTGGCGCGTCTACTCGACGCCTATGGCATCACGCTGCTGGTCGGGACGCCCACGTTCCTCAACGGCATCCTGCGCGCCGCGACCGAGGCCCAACTCCGTTCCCTCCGCATCGTGGTGTCCGGCGCCGAAAAATGCCCGGCCTACGTCTACGAAACCCTCGCCAAGCGCTGCCCGCAGGTGACGGTGCTGGAGGGCTATGGCATCACCGAGTGCTCGCCGGCCGTGGCGCTCAACCAGGAGAGCGCGCCTCGACCGGGCACCGTGGGCAAGATCCTGCCCTCATTCACCTACGCGGTTCAGGACCTCGAGAGCGGCCAGCGCGTGGCGCCGGGCAGCCAGGGGATGCTGCTGGTGCGCGGCCCGAGTGTCTTTGCCGGCTACCTGCGCTACGAGGGCGTCTCGCCCTTCGTCGAGTTCGAAGGCGTCTCGTGGTATCGCACCGGCGATCTGGTGACCGAGGCGGCGGACGGCGTCATCACCTTCGCGGGCCGACTGAAGCGCTTCGTCAAGCTGGGCGGCGAGATGATCTCCCTGCCGGCCATTGAGGAGGTGCTGGCGCGCTCTTTCCTCAGCGGAAACGAGGACAAGCCGGTGCTGGCGGTCGAGAGTACGGCGCAGGAGCTCAACCCCGAACTGGTGCTTTTCACCAGCCTGGCGCTCGACCGCGAGGCCGCCAACCGCTGCCTGCGTGAAGCGGGCCTCTCCGCCCTCTACAACCTGCGCCGAGTCGTGCGCCTGGAGGCCATTCCGGTGTTGGGCACCGGCAAGACCGATTACCGCGCCCTGCGCGACTGGCTGAAAGCTGAATCGGCTCTTCCCGGCTGACCACGCCCCGAGGGCCGTTGGGCCCAGGCTGTTGTTCGAGATACAGAGGGAGAACGCAGATGACACAGCGACAGGTCGCAAGTGGGTCGTCGGGGAGCCGCCGCGGCTGGCGGTTGGCGCTGAGCGGACTGGCGCTGGGGCTGCTCGGGACGGGCTGCGCCACGGCGCGGGCGGCACAACCCACGGCACAGGAGGGCTTCGCGATGGGATTTTATGTGGCGGTGAATGGCAACGACGCCTGGAGCGGGAGTCTGCCCGATCCAAGCGCCAACGGCGCCGATGGCCCATTCCGCACCCTGGAGCGCGCCCGTGAGGCGGTCCGGGCCCTGAAGGCTGCCGGCGCCCTGCCCAAGGGTGGAGTCTCGGTGACCCTCCGTGGCGGCCGACACGAACTGCAGCAGCCCTTTACCCTTGAGGCCGCGGACTCGGGAACGGCCGAAGCCCCAATCACCTACCAGGCCGCCGGCGGCGAAGAGGTGCGCCTGATCGGCGGTCGCACCATCTCGGGGTGGCAGCCGGTCGACAACCCGGCCATCCTTGACCGGCTCGACCCGGCCGCCCGCGGCAAGGTCATGCAGACCGACCTGCGCGCCCAGGGCCTGACGGATTTCCCGCCGTTGACAGCGCCAAACTGGGCGCAATCGGACGCCGGACTGGAGCTCTTCTTCCGCGACACGCCGATGACGCTGGCGCGCTGGCCCAACGAAGGCTACAGCCGCATCGCCGAACTCTGCGTGCAGGATGGCTGGAAGATCCACAACGTCCCGGGCAGCCGCGTGGGTCAGTTCGTCTACGAGGGCGACCGGCCAGCACGCTGGGCGGCCGAGAAGGACATCTGGCTGCACGGGTATTGGTTCTGGGACTGGGCTGACCAACGCCTGCGCGTCGCGGCGATCGACACGACCCAAAAGACCATCACCTTGGCCAAGGAGCCCGTCCACAGCTACGGCTTCCGCAAAGGCCAGTGGTACTACGCCTTCGGCCTGCTCTGCGAACTGGATACGCCCGGCGAGTGGTATCTGGACCGGGAGGCCGGCATGCTCTACTTCTGGCCGCCGGAGGGCATCCGCGAAGGCGATACGCTCGTGTCGGTAATCTCCAACCCCATCCAGCTTCGCGAGGTGGCGCATGTGACCCTCTCCGGCCTCATCGTAGAAGCGGCTCGGGGCACGGCGATCACCCTCACCGGTGGCAGCCGTTGCGAGGTGCGTGGCTGCGTCCTGCGCAACCTCGGCAAGGCGGGCGTCGAGGTCAACGGCGGGACCAGCCATCGGGTCGTCGGCTGCGATCTCTACCAGCTCGGCGAGGGCGGCATCGCCATGACCGGCGGCGACCGGCGCACGCTCACCCCCGGTGAGCACGTCGCGGAGAACAACCACATCCACCATTGCAGCCGCTGGAACCTGCTCTACAAGCCCGGCATCCAGCTCACCGGCGTCGGCCTGAGCGCCACCCACAATCTGCTGCACGACCTGCCGCATGTAGCCATCGGCTTCACCGGCAACGAACACACGATCGATTTCAACGAGATTCATAGCGTGGTCTACCAGGCCAACGACGCCGGCGCGGTCTACACCACGGGCGCCAGCGAAACCTGGACCATGCGGGGCCACGTCATCCGCTACAATTACCTGCACCACATCTACGGCTTCGAAGGCCGCGGCTGCATGGGCGTCTACCTCGACGACGCTTTCTCCTCCATCCACCTCTACGGGAATCTCTTCCAGGAGGTCCCCCGGGCCGCTTTCATCGGCGGCGGACGAGACAGCCTCATCGAGAACAACGTCTTCGTCGACTGCAACCCGGCGCTGCATATCGATTCCCGTGGACTGGGCTGGATGGCCGGCAGCAAGGATGGCCTGATCAGCGAATTGAAGTCGCTGCCGTACCTGCAACCGCCCTGGAGCGTCCGCTATCCGCAACTGGCCACCTTACTCGTCGACGATCCCATGGCGCCGAAGGGTAACGTCGTTGCCCGTAATCTTCAGGTCGGTGGGCGCTGGGACGAGATCGACGGGCGCTCGCGGCCCCTGGTCACCTTCACCGACAACCTGCTGGGGGAGGACCCGCTTTTCGTCAACGCCGCCCGCGGAGACTTCCGCCTACGTCCCGAGTCACCGGCCTGGGCCTTGGGCTTCAAGGAGATTCCGCTGCAGCGCATCGGCCTGTACGCCAGCCCGGAACGGGCCTCGTGGCCGGTCCAGCACCGGCTGCGGGAACGCCCGCCCACGCCGCCGGCCGCCGCGCCAGTCAGCGCGGCCCGACTCAAGCCAGCGCAGCAGTACCGGGTGCCGCCGAAAGCCGCTGCCATCGCCATCGACGGCAATCTGACCGCCGCGGAGTGGGCTGGGCTGGATCCCCAGCGCGGCATCCGTATCGCCCAAGGCCTCGCGGGCGAGGCGCTAGAGCCCGCCAGCCTGGCCTGGCTGAGCCGCGACGAGACCGCCCTCTACCTCGCCGTGGACAACCCCGTCGACCCGACCCAGCCCATCCGCAGCGGCGAGCAGTGGGGAGCCGATGACGCCGTCGAGGTGGCCGTGCGCAACCCCGCCCTCGGCAAGACGGCGCCCATCCTGGTGCTGCGCGGCTATCCCAGCGGCAAGTTCGAGAGCAGCGCCGAGGCAGGCGCCCCCGAGGCCGCCGTGAAACGCGCCGCGACCGGGGTCGAGTACGCCGCCCGCATCGTGACCCCAAGCCGCTGGACCGCCGAGTGGCGCATCCCCTTTGCCGCGCTCGGCGTAGACCCGGCGCTGCACGAGCGCCTGGAGTTCAATCTGTCGGTCCGCAAACCCACCGACGACAAGTGGCTGCTGTGGCAGGCAACCGGCCAGTACACCTGGCTGGTCGGCAACGCCGGCATCATCCTCCTGGGGCCGGACACCAAACTGCCCTCAAAATGATCGTGATGGGGGTTTCCACCCCACGACCGATTCACCGCGAGGCGGGGTGGTGCGGCCGGAAACGGTCGCGGATGAGTTGCTCCGTGGCGGCCCGGGAGACGCGCGCCGCGACCAAGCCGTCATAGCCGCTGGGCAACACCTCCGAATGGCCCGCGTGGAGCGCCGCGGCAAAGGCCGCATACATGCCCGCAAAGTTCTTCTCCGGGTAGACCTCGAGCACCGTCGTACGTTGTGAGTCGCGGACCTCGAAGAGCTTGGCCTCGCGATCGTAACGGATCAGACCCTCCGTCCCGATGAGTTCGTAGACGAACTGGCGCACAGGCTCAGCCGCGGTGTGGGCGTACGAGAAACTCATCTCGACGGTGGTGTGGGCGCCGTTCTCGTGGTCCAGGTGCAGGTACATGTGGTCCGGGGCCTCGTACTCGTCGACCCAGGCGCCGGCGGCCGACCAGCGCGCGATCTCGCTGCCCAGCCAGAACCGGGCCAGGTCGATCTGATGCACGCCGCAGTCGACCATCGGCCCACCCTCGAGCATCCGACCGCGCCGACGTTCGCTCTCGACCCGTTCGCCCGCCGCGTTCCGGACGTATTTGCCGTGCAGGTTCCAGACGTAGATGAGACGCAGCGAGCGGACTTCGCCCACGGCCCGCGCCCGAACCAGCTCCCGAATCTTCAACGAAACCGGGCTGAAACGATAGTCGAAGGCGGTGAACAGCATGATCCCGGCGGCCCGCGCCGCGTCAACCATCTCCTGGCACTCGTTGACGCTCATGGCCAGCGGCTTCTCACAGAGCACATGCTTGGCGTGGCGGGCGGCAGCGCGCACGTTGTCGCGATGACAGGGCGCCGGCGAGGTGATGACCACCGCGTCAATCCCGGAGTTGAAAAAGGTCTCCAGGTCCGTACTTGCCTGCGGCACCGCAAACTTGGCCTGCAGCGCCTGCAACCGACCAGCATGGGGGTCGAACAGCGCCTGCAGTTCCAACCCCGCTGTCTGCTGAATCGCTGGGGCGTGCCCGTAGTCGGCCACGGTGCCGCAGCCCATGAGCCCGATGCGCTTGTTTGCCATAGTTTCGTCTCGCGTTAGCTCCCGGCCGCCACAAACTGCGAGCCGGGGCGGGTGGACAATTCACTCCGGCAGGTAGTAGAGCTCGAAGACCGTCTCGGCTCCAGCCTGGGCTGCAACCAAAGGCGGGCTCTGGGCTTCAGCCAGCCGAACCGGAACGGCGTCATAGGCAACCGGCTTGCCTTGGCTGATGGCGCGGATCGCCAGAACCTGTTCGCCGCCGCGGAAGGCGCGCGGCTCGAGTTCTGCCTCCCATTCACTCCAGAGACCGCAGAAGCTCTTGGTCATGGCCTGCCACTGCCCCTTGACCAGACTCCACTCGACCGCCTCGACCTGCCGCGTCAACGCACACGTCTGCACGCTCAGCCGAACGCGGCTGAAAACCTCCGCGGGCCGTACCTGGGGCCGTGGCCCACCCGTATGCACCGGACCGATGCGAACCAGGTTCGCCTGCACGTCCGGCCGGTTCTCCTGCGACACGAGCTCGCGCCAGAAGCCGCGCAGAACGCCGTCGCGGTAGTGATAGAGCATGTAGCCAGCCCGAACCGGAAAGGAGTAGTACGGCGGGATGCCCGTCCATTGCCAGCCCACCAGCGACCCGGCGTTGATCAGGCGCACGCCGTCGATGTTCCATTCGTTGACCCGGTGCCAATGCCCGGTAAGCAGAGCCAGCACTTGATGTTCCCGCAGCACGGTCAGAAAAGCCTCGGCATTGCCCTCGCGCCAGACGTCGTGGAAATCGTCCGCCTGCCGCAGGATCGGGGCGTGGATGGCGACCACGCTGCGACCTCGCGGCCAGGCGCCGAGTTGGGCGCGGAGCCACTCCAGCTCGGCTGGCGGCATCTGGGCGCGCCAGCCGCCTTCGGCTTTGCGACGGATATCCTGGAGCAAGATCAGGCGCAGCTCGCCGACCTCGACCACCTGCCGCAGCGGACCGATCAGCTCCTGCCAGACCGCATCACCCGTCTCGCCCCAGAGGTCATGGTTGGCGGGCAACGCATGAATCGGCAGCGCGGCCCCGGCGACCAGTCCACGGTACTCCTCCAGTTCGGCGCGTCGGCCGGAACAGACCAGGTCCGCGGTGGCCAGGATGCAGCGCGGCTGGGGCTGCAGCGCCGCGATCTCCGCCAGGGCCCAGCGCAGGTTGCGCTTTGCGGCCTCGCCGTTGAGCGTGTTATTGCCGACATGGATGTCCGTAATCTGGGCGAAGTACACACCGTCGTCTGTCGTCGACATGCCAGTCCTCCGGACAGCTCGCGTTCAGGTTGCCGTGCATGGAGCAGAACCATAGCGGCGCAAGCGCATCAACACCACGGCCTCGGGGCATTGCTCCGGTGCGGCAGGGCTTCAAGAAAGCTCCGCTTGGGCAACCGCCGGCGTGTGCCTGGAGCCGGCGGTCCGCACCGGCTCTGCCGGGGCTTCTGCCGTCCCGGGGGTCTTACAGACGGCGGTTACCGCGAACCGGCCCGAGACGGGCTCGGCAGCGCGGGCTCCAGGGGGGACGCGCGTGGCCATTGCGGCAGGCAGCGAGGTCCTGCGGGGCACTCTTTCTTGAAGCGTAACTACTCAGGTTACAACTCAGGTGCTTGTCCCTGCCCCAACGGGGCTGTGGCCCAGAGCCCAGGGTTGCGGCCAGGGTGCCGCTACCCTGGGTCAAATGGGCTTATGGCCTCCTACCCCAACGGGGTTGCGTCTTGGCACCCTGACCCAACCCCGTTGGGGCAGGAGACGCAGTTGCACCGGAGTCGTCACCTTGAAACAGCCCGCCCGTGCTGGCAGTGAGCTTGACTCTAACCGGCAGCCACAGCATCTTGAACCCGGAAGTGATGCGGAGTGCTGGGTGGAGGGAACGAATGAACCGCCGCAGATACCCAAGAACCACTCCATATCCCGACGCCACCGCGGACCCTAGTACGCTGGAGGCCAAGGCCTGATGACGCCGCGCCTACACGGGCTGTTGGCACAAGCGAAGCGCCGTAGCGGCTCCTTCTGGCGGCGCCGGGTCTGCTGGGGCGAGTCGCTGCGCGCCAGCGCCGACCGCCCGGCCGAGACCCGGCTCGCACTGGCCTTTGATAACCTGCTCCGCCGCATCCCCGTCGAGATCCAGGCTGGCGAGCTGATCGTCGGCCTGCATCCGGCCAGCGAACCGCCCGCGAACCCGCCCGCTGGGGTCTCGCTGATGCCGAGTCAGGACCCGCTACGCCTGCCCGAGGAACGCGCCGCCCTGCGCGCCGGGGTGTTCTCTTCCGGCCACAAGACCGGTCACCTGACGCCGAACTTCCGGCGTCTGCTCAGGTCGGGCCTGGACGGCGTATTGCAGCAGGTCGAGGCCCCGCGCCCGGACGCGAGCGCGGCGCAACGGCTCGAGCGCGAGGCCATGGCGATCACGCTGCGCGCCGCGTCGCACTTCATCGAGCGCTACGCCGGGCTGGCCCGAGATCTGGCTGCAGGTGAGAGCGACCCGGTCCGGCGCCAGGAACTCGCAACCATCGCCTCGGCCTGCCAACACGTCGCCCACGCGCCGGCCCGCGGGCTGCACGACGCCCTGCAACTCACCTGGTTCGCCTACCTGCTCGAGTGCATGGAAGAGGGTGAAAGCACGGCCGCCTTCGCGCTCGGCCGCTTCGACCAGTACCTCTGGCCCTACTGGAAAGCCGACCGCGATGCAGGCCTGTCCCGGGAGGCAGCCGCCGAGTGGGTCGCCTGCTTCTGGGTCAAGCTCAACGAGTTCTGCGGCCTCCAGGTCTTGAACCTGACCCTCGGCGGCACGGCTCGCGACGGTGGCGATGCCGTCAACGAGCTTTCCTACGTCTGCCTGGAGCTGATGGACGAGTTCCGTAGCGCTGTGCCTAGCCTGTCGGTGCGCTGGCACCCGGACATCGACCGGTCGTTTTTCCGCGGCGCCACGACACTCGCCACCCAGGGGTTCGGCCAACCGGCGTTCTACGGCGACCCGGCCGCCATCCGGGCCATGACTGCCGCCGGCGTTGCGGCGGAAGACGCCGTCGACGTCGTGCCTGGCGGCTGCGTCGAACTGGGCGTCGAGGGCTGCTGTCACCCGTGGGTGGGGAACTTCTTCAACCTGCCCAAGTGCCTCGAACTGGCGCTGCACGACGGCAGCGAACCGCGCACCGGCCAAAGGCTTGGGCCGCCCACCGGCGCGCCGTCGACACTCGACACGTTCGAGAGGCTCTGCGCCGCCTACGAGCGGCAGGTCGCGTACTTTCTGGGCCTGATGGCGCGTTCGGACAACACGACGGATACCCTCGCCAGTCTACATAGCCCGTTTCCGTTCCTGTCGTCCATCGTGGACGACTGCATCGAGCGCGGCCAGGACATCACCCAGGGCGGCGCGCGCTACAACTTCACCGAGGTGCAGGGCATTGGGCTCGCGCACGTCGTCGACTCCTTACTCAACCTGCGCCGTCTCGTCTACGACACCCACGAAATGACGTTGGAAGACCTTCTTAATAAGGTTGATGCGAACTTCGCAGACGACGAAGGCCTGCGCCGCCGCCTGCAGGTGCTGCGGCCGGCCTACGGCGACGGCACGGCGGAAGCCCAGGATCTGGTCCGGCGCGTGGCGCACAGCTTCTTCACCGGGGTCGAGCGTTCGACCAACCCGCGCGGCGGACCCCACCGGGCCGGGTTGCTCGTCTGGACGCTGTACCACGACTGGGCCGACTGCGTCGGGCCATTGCCGGATGGCCGGCGCCGCGGCGAGGCACTGGTCTCCAGCATCGGCCCGCGCGGCGAGGTCGCCATCGAGAGCCCCACCTCGATCCTGCACGACGTCACCGCCTTCGATCACTGGCGCTGCACCGGCGCACTGACCCTCAACCTGCGCTTCAGCCGCGATGCGGTCGCGAACCGCACTGGCCTGGACGCCATCGAGGCGCTGCTGCGCGTCTACTTCGCGCAGGGCGGATTGCAGGTGCAGATCAATGTCGCGGACAGCGCCCTCCTGCGTGCGGCCCAAGCGCAGCCCGCCGCCCACGCCGACCTGGTCGTGCGCGTCAGCGGCTTCGCAGCGCGTTTTGTGACCCTGAGTGTACGCCTGCAGAATGAGATCATCGCCCGCTCCGAACTCCGGCTTGCGCCCGACGCTGGCGCCTGACTGGCCCACGAACAGAAGGCACCCACAGCATGAGCGAAACGCTCTACAATGGCATCGTGCTACCGGCCGAATGGCCGCCGCGCGGTGTGGATCTGCGCAGTTCGCAGCCGCAACGCGTGCCCTATCTGGAGACGCCCCCGGCGGTGATTCCCATCGACCTGGGCCGACAACTCTTCGTCGACGACTTCCTGGTCGATGCCGGCGCAACCACCATGACCCGCGCCTTCCATCAGCCGGTGAAATACCCGTGCAACCCGGTGTTTTTTCCGCAGAGCCGGGAGGAACTCGACCCGGCCTATCCGCCCTGCGCGGTGGCCAAGTGCGGCGGGGTGTGGTTCGATGGCGCGGACCGTCTCTTCAAGATGTGGTACATGACGGGATACCTGGGGCACCTGGCCTACGCCACCAGCGCCGATGGCGTGCACTGGGAACGCCCCACCCTGGATGTGGTGCCGGGAACCAACCTGTGCCTGCCGCGCGACCTCCATCCCGACTCCGGCAGCGTCGTGATCGACCACGAGACCAGCACCCCCGCGGCGCGCTTCAAGATGCTGCTCCGTGAACCGAATCCGCCGGGCAAGGGCTGTTTCCCCGGCTGGCTGCTGACCTCGCCGGACGGGATCCACTGGAGCTCGCCGCAGCCCACCGGAGACATGGACGACCGCAGCACGCTGTTCTACAACCCGTTTCGGCGGAAATGGGTGCAGAGTATTCGCGCCTGGCACCCGACGGCCTGGCGCAGTCGCTTTTACTGGGAGCATGACGATTTTCTCCGCAGCGGCGGCTGGGCGAACGGCCAGCCGCCGCACTGGCTGCGCGCCGACTGCATGGACGAGGGCGTCGACTGCTACCCCGAGTTGTACAACCTCGATGCGATTGCCTACGAGAGCGTGCTGCTCGGCTTCCACCAGATCCTCAAAGGCCCCCCGAACCACATCGGCGAGAAGGTCGGCCTGCCCAAACTGACCGAACTGACCGTGGGCTACAGCCGGGACGGTTTTCACTGGCACCGCCCCGACCGCCGGGCCTTTATCGGCGCTCGCCGCGAACCCGGCTCCTGGGAATACGGCTACGTCGAATCCAGCGCCGGCATGTGCCACGTGGTCGGCGATGAGCTCTGGTTCTACTACTCGGCCTACGCTGGAGACCCCAACCGCGTCGGCGGGACCTGGTACCTCAATGGCACCTACGCCAACGGCGCCGTAGGATTGGCGAAGCTGCGCCGGGACGGCTTCGCGTCCATGCGCTCACGCTTCCCCGGGGCGACCCTGCTGACCCGCCCGCTGCGCTTCAGCGGCAGCCGTCTGTTCGTGAATGCCAACACGGCGGGCTCGGAGTTCAGAGCGGAGGTCGTCGGGCCAGACGGCAAGGCCATCGCCGGCTTCGGCGCCGCGGAGTGCCTGCCCTTCCTGGGCAATAGCACGTGTGCCGAGGTCCGCTGGCGGGCGGCCGACCTGAGCCAGGTGCAGGGGCAGGCCGTGCGCTTCCGCTTCCAGCAGGACCGGGGCGAGCTCTATGCCTTCTGGGTGACCGCGTCGCCAGGCGGGGCCAGCGGCGGCTACGTGGGCGCCGGTGGACCGGGCTTCGTCGGCCTGGTCGACGCCAACCGCAAGTAGGGCTGACTATCTGCCTGGATATGCGCCGCGTCGTATACACCGGAGTCACCGGGCAATGGGTAGCGCCAGCCGCCGACCCCCGCCGCGTCTTCCGCCGCGGCAAGCATTTTCTACGGCCAATGAATTGGACTCAATGCTATCCCACGGCCGAACCGGATGGCAGCGGGGATCGATTTCACCACGAAGAACCTGAAGGACCTGAAGTGG
>CAIZKT010000488.1:0-5124 GCA_903933565.1 uncultured Victivallales bacterium
CGTCCCGACTCCACTGTAGGTCCTGTCGGGATCGGGACTTCGGGCGCAATCCCCAAGCCCCGCGAAGGGCTTAGTTCAACACAGATTGCGCGGCGGCGCTACGCCGCGCAATCTCTGACTCGTTATGGTGCGCGCACCATAAGCTGACCTGCGCCAGCGCCCTGAGGCCGAAGTGACAAGCGTCAAGGCCGCGGTATAGTGAGGTCGCTTCGCGTGGGGTCGGTGTCGTCATCCTGGCGCCGCCAGACCAACATCCAGACCCGGGCTCTTCACAACCATGGCCGCCGCATATCTTCGTCCATTTCGTCTCCTGCTCCGCCTGGACAAGGCCATGCTCGGGCTCAATCTCCTGCTGCTGGGCACGGGACTGTTGTTCATCTACGGCGTAGGCCAGGAAGTCGGCGGAGATTTTCGCTCCCAATGGAAACGGCAAGTGCTGTATGTCGGCCTGGGCCTCTGTACCTACGTGCTCTTCACCCTCATGGACTACCGCCGACTGGCCGAGTGGTCATGGCTGGGCTACCTCGCCGCACTCGTCTTGCTGGTGCTGGTGCTGACGGGCTTGGGAGTGGCCCGCAACGGTTCTCGTAGTTGGCTGCTGATGCCGGGGCTGGGCGTGCCCTTTCAGCCGGCGGAACTGGCCAAGCCGGCCGTCCTCCTGTTTGTGGCCTGGCTGGCGTCGCATCCGCTGTTGCGAGCCACGCACATCCACGCCGTCGTCCCCTGCCTGGCGGCAGTGGCGCTGCCGGTCGGCCTGATCTTGATCCAACCGGATTTTGGCACCGCCCTGGTCTTCCTGCCCTTCACTCTGGCGATCGTCTTCACCGCCCGCCTGCGCTGGCGTTGGATCGTCGCTGCGGGCCTGGTCGTACTCGCCGTTGGCAGGTTCCTCTATCCGCGCCTCGATCACTACCAGCAGGACCGCATCAAGGTGTTCATGGATGCGCCCTCCTCTCTGGCCATCGCGACCGCCTCGCCCTTTCTCTCGGACCGATTACGAGAGGAAGCGGAACGCCGGCAGGCGGCCATGTTCCGCCTCTCCAGCGATACCTGGAACGCCCAGCAGAGCCTGTTGGCCGTCGGCAGTGGCGGCTTGTGGGGCAAGGGCTTTATGAGGGGAACCCAACACGTGCTCGGCTTCCTGCCGCGCAACGTCGCCTCCAGCGACTTCATCTTCTCTGTCGTCGGCGAGGAAACTGGGTTTGTGGGATCCGCGGGCATGGTGTGTGCCCTCATCGGGGTGCTGCTGTGCGCCCTGCGCACGGCAGCCGGAGCCCGTGACGCCCTAGGCTGCTATGTGGCCGTCGGCGCGGCCGCCCTCTTCTTCACCCACACCTTCATCAATATTGGTATGACGGTCAAGGCGGCTCCCATCGTGGGCTTGCCGCTGCCCTTCATCAGCCACGGCGGCTCCTTCATGCTCTGCACCATGGCCTGCGCCGGCCTGGTCCAGAGTGTTCATGTCAGACGGCACGATGACAACCCCTGAAACCGCGCCCCAGCCGTCGACTCCTGCGCCCTCCCTTCTTTGAGAATTTCCCGATCTTCTGGGGAACCTTTCAGGAAAAGCTGACTCTAAGGCACTATTGCCGGGCTCCCTGGAGGATCCCGGGCTAGTTTAGGTATGGTTTGACAGATAGATGGGTTTGTTCTCTGACGGTTATTGCTGCAAGTGACGGACTGCCGGTTCTCCCCTGGAGACTCTCCTCGCTGAGGGTCGCGAGACTGATCCCCTTATCTGGACCCGTCCCCCTGGGAAGCTGCAAACAGCCGCGGTGCCTGCTTGGCACAGCGAGCCCGCCCAGACCGAGTGACGCACCTGCCCCGCGCAACCCCCTCAGCGAACGGAGACAACGGACACACTATTGAAGATGAGACTCTCTGCATCCCCCGCCCCCACTCAGAACCGCGCCATGGCGCGACTGGCGGACCTCGCCCGGTCGATCCAGGCCGTGGTCGCCCCTGCCCTTGCCCCCGCCTCCGGCGCCGCTCCGGCACCACCGCGTCCGGCCCCCGCCGCCGGACGGGTCGACGAGCTGCTGCGCCGCGGCTGGATCCGCCGTGACCGCGGCGGCGCCCTGCACGCCACGGGCCGCTTCGTCGAAGGGCGCCTGTCGTTTACCCGCGGCGGGAGCGCCTTCGTCGACACCCCGGCGCCGGGTGAGTCGGCCTTCATCCCGCCGGGCGCCACTCATACGGCTTTTCAGGGCGACGAGGTGCGTGTCTGGCTGCCACCGGCAACCGCCGCAAGCGGCCGTGGACGACTCGCCGAAGGCATCGTGGTCGACATCCTCAGGCGGCAACGCGACACGCTGACCGCACAGGTGGTCCGCGACGCCGCTGGGGTCGTGGCCGTGGCCTTGGATACCCGCATTCGCGCCGGCATCCGGCTGCCGACCACGGCGGTCAGCCTGATCGGATCCTGGGTGCGTGTGCATCTTGATCCCTGGACCGATCCGACGCTGGAGCCCACCGGCCAGATCAGCGCCGTCCTCGGCCCTGACCAAGACCCCGCCACCGACGAGCGCCTGATCCTGGCCGAGTATGACTTGCCGACCGCCTTCCCAGCGCCGGTAGAGGCGGAAGCCACGCGGCTCCGCATCAGCGCGGCGGACCTGGCCGAACGCCTCGACCTGCGCGACCGCTTTGTCCTCACCATCGACCCCGCTGACTCGAAAGACTTCGATGACGCCCTCTCGGTCCAACGCCTGGATACCGACCTGTGGGAACTGGCGGTGCATGTGGCCGATGTGAGCCACTTTGTCAGGCCTGGCAGCGCCCTCGACACCGAGGCCGCCCGCCGGGGCTGCAGCACCTACCTCCCCGCGCGCGTCATTCCCATGTTGCCCGAATCCCTGGCCAACGATCTGTGCAGCCTCAACCCCGGGGTCGACCGGCTGGCCTTCACGGCCCTGATCCGGGTCCATGCCGATGGCCGCGTCGAGGACGCACGCTTCGTGCCCACCGTCATCCGCTCGCGCCGCCGACTCGCCTATGAGCAGGCTTTCGCGGCCTTGGCCGGACCCCTGGACCAGGCGAGCCGGGACAGCGGTCTTGACGAGGCCACGGTGGGCGTCATCCGGACGCTCGATGGCATCGCCCGGGCCCTCGGTCAACGTCGCCGCGCCGACGGCGCCCTGGAGCTATCCTCCTCCGAAATCAAGCTCACCCTGGACGCCGATGGCAGGCTGACGGCCATGACCCCCGTTTACCAGGATGCCGCGCACCGGCTGGTCGAGGAGTGCATGCTGGCCGCCAATGAATACGCCTGTCGCACCCTCGCCACCGCCGGCGTGTCGCAACTGCACCGCGTCCACCCCGAGCCCGAGTATGCCCGCATCGGCGAAGCCTGTGCGAGCCTCATCCAGGCTGGCGTCGCCAGCGAGCCCCCGGCCTGCCGCGCCAGCCTGGCGCGACTGCTGAGCGGAATCTCGGAGCGCCTCGACGCCGCGGTGTGGACCGCAACCGTCCTGCGCGCCCTGCCTCGTGCCGAATACGCGGTGGACACCCAAGGTCACTTCGGCTTGGCCAAAACGCACTACGCACACTTCACCTCGCCCATCCGTCGCTACCCCGACCTGGTGACGCACCGCTTGCTCAAAGACCTAGGCGCCGGACGCCCGGCCAGTCTCTCTGCCGAGACCCTGAGCCGCATCGCCCTGGCTAGCTCGGAAGGCGAGCGCAGCGCGCAACGCGCCGAACGGCACCTCTCCGAAACCAAGCGCTTGCGCTGGCTCGCGGACAACGCCAAACAGCAGCCGTCCCAGAGCCTGGAGGCCGTCGTCACCGCGGTCGGCGAACGCGGCGCCGACGTGTACCTGCCCGTCTGCGGCCTCTTTGGCTGGCTGCCCCGTGCCCGCAGCGCCGCGGAACTTATCCCCGGCCAGCACCTGCAGGTCACCCCGGCTCGTCTCGACCCAGCCCGCCGCGAACTCGAACTCACGCCGCGGCCCTGCGCCACGTAGCTCGCTCCGCGGACACAAGGGAAAGAACCCACAAAGCGGACCCGTGAGCACACAGACGACAGTCCCGCCCGCCCCCCTGCCTCCCGTTCAGTCCGTTCCCCTGCTCCCACCCGTTGGCTTTCCATCCTCTTTGCCGCCACAGGAATACTGCCGCCCCTGGGTGTATGCTCTGGTTCTGGAGTCGGCGGCATAGGTCGCCTGGGGGCACTGACACTCAGGCGCGACAGAACCACGGAGTTCATTGTCGTTCTGAAATAGTAAAGAGAAGGTGGCGCAGATGAGATCAGACTGGCGGAAGTGGTGCCTGATAGTGGTCGGCATCGCCACGGCCAGGGGGCTCGCCGACGAACCAGATTGGCCGCAATGGCGGGGGCCGCGAAGGGATGACGTCTCGACCGAGACGGGCCTGCTCAAGCAGTGGCCGGCGGCAGGCCCCAGACTCGTCTGGACCGCAACCGGCTGCGGCAGAGGTTACAGCAGTGTGGTGGTGTCAGGGCAGATGATCTACACGGCCTGAATCACCGACAAACAGACCTATGTCGTTGCCTTCGACCTGGCCGGGAACCCGAAGTGGAAGACGGCGAACGGGGCCTCGTGGAAGGCCGCCCCCGAGATGAAGTGGGCGCTGAGCTACGGTGGGCCAATACGGACATCGGCGATGAAGCGGGGTTCGCTTCGGCAATCCTGGTGGAAGACCAGGGTCTCCGTCAGATCGTGAGTCTCACCAGTGCCAGCCTTATCGGGGTAGAGGCGGCAACGGGGAAACTACTCTGGCGCTATCCCTTCACCAACAAGCGCCAAAACAACATTCCCACGCCGATCTACCATCAGGGTCAACTGTTCGCCACAACGGGGTATGGGGGAGGCAGTGTCCTGCTGAAGCTGGCGGTTGCCGGTGGCAGCGTGTCGGTCAGCAAAGTCTGGGCAACCCCCGAGCTCGACAACATCCACGGCGGGGTCGTGCTGGTGGACGGCTTCCTCTACGGCAGCTCGAACGAGAAGTCGGCGTGGATATGTCTCGACCTCAAGACGGGGCAGGTACGGTACCGCGAAAAGAGTGCCGGCATGGGGGCTATCACCTACGCCGACGGCAGGCTCTATTTTCCGACCTGTGCAATAAGAGAGTCCGTCTGAAGCGCTGAAGGCGCGTTGCCATACC
>CAIZKT010000489.1:0-2268 GCA_903933565.1 uncultured Victivallales bacterium
CACCGCTGGCCTGCCCGCGGGCGAGTATGTCGGTGAGATTACCGTCGACAGCGGCCACGGCGGCACCCAGGTCGTCACGGTCAATCTGCACGTGCTGGATCTCTACGTCGTGCGGAGCTTCCCCGCTGGCTGCCATAGCCCCGGCGACCTGATCGAGGTCTCGGTACGGATCGAGTACGGCGGGGTTGGCTTCGTGACGGCCCTGCCCCTGTTTGAGCAGATGCCGGAGGGCTGGACCTTCGAAGGCCTGCCCGACCCGGACAGCCTTACCAACCCGGACCTTGCGCCCGAGCCTGGCGCCACGGAGGAACTCGCCTTCTCCTGGACCTTCATCCCGGCGCTGCCGTACGTATTCAAGTACCTTGTGCGTGCCCCTTCACTCAAGACGGAGGTGATCGATGGCAGCTATGGCTTGTACTGCTTCGAGGGCCACATCCCGTACCGCAACAACATCGAGTCGGACCTGATCGACGTCCCTATCCTCGGGGAGCAGTGTGTCGAACTGCAAGACTGCACGGTACCCTGCACCACCCATCAGGCCGACCAGAATCGCGACGGGATCATTCAACTCTCGCCGGACCTGACTCGCATGATTCAGTTCTACAATCGCCGCGGCTACCACAGCCAGGCCGGGACCGAGGATGGCTATGCGCCCGTGGTCGGCGCCACCAGTGGCGCGCCGCACCAGGCCGACCAGAACGGCGACTGGGTCATCCAGCTCTCGCCGGACCTGACCCGCATGATCCAGTTCTTCAACAGCGGTGGCTATCACTGCCAGGAAGGCACCGAAGACGGCTTCGCCCCGGGGCTCGTGCCGCGTAAGTCCGTCGGCGAGAAGGGCACTCTGAGCTCTGTGCGCAGCTTCGGCAGCGACCGCTACCCCCCCGGCAACACCCTGGACGTGACGGTGACCCTGACCCATAGCACCCCGACCGCCCTGTCGAGCTTGGCCGTGCAGGAAACGCTGCCGACCGGCTGGACCTTCAACCGTGTGGTCAGCACGCCGCCCAGCATCAGGCCGATGGTCGCCGGCGCCACCGGCACCCTTGGCTTCGCCTGGCTCAGCATACCGTCGAGCTGGCCGGTAAATTTGACTTACCGGGTGAACGTGCCGGCCAGCGCCACCGGCGCCAAGGTGTTCGCCGGCGCGGCCAGTTTCCGCGAAGACGCGGGCGAAAACCCGGTGCCGACCACGGGAGCCACCAGCCTCATCAGCAACGAGGTCACGGTGACCTTCGCCCACGGCGCCGGCGGCAGCATCCTCGAACCGACCCCCCAAACCATCTTCTACGGTGGCAACATCACGGGGACGGCAGTGCCGGACTACTGCTTCGTGTTCACGCAGTGGGATAACCCGGTAACCACCACCAATCCCCTTGTCTTGACCAACGTCGTCGCCTCCGTCACCCGCACGGCCTCATTCCGGGCGGCCACTCTCGTCTTGCCGCCCAACGGTAACTTCACGGCGGTGAAGAGCCTGGCGGACGTGACCGGCGGTCAAGGCCTCTGGGACCTGACGGGGCCATACACCACAACGGTCGGCGGCAGAGAGCTGACCTTGGCCGTGGTGCATGACACAAGGGGGCGGCTCACGGGCACGGCCACCCTGAACGTCACGATAGGCAAAGCGGTGGTGCCGGTAAGGATGCCAATCAGGGGCAGCGTCTCCGGCGCCAATGGCGCGTTGGTGGCCACCCTGACGATGCAGGGCACGGGCGCAGCCAATAGCGTACGGGTCTTGCTGGGGCTCAGACTGACGCTGGCGAACACGGGCGGCGCCTGGCAGCTCGTCGGCCCGGCCACGGGCAGCGTCGCGACCGGCGGCACTCCGGCCGTGCCGATTGTCGGACCCGCTACGCTGCTGCTCCCGACGGCCATGACGGGCGCCTGGACGCTGCAGTTCCGTCTCACCCCTGAAGCCAGGACGGTGACCGGCACGGCGACGCTCAAGCTGTCCGACGACGACGACGCCAGCTATCTCTTCGACGTCAGGGGCAGGATCAGGGGCCAGATGGTGGAGGCGCGCCTGACGGGGCAGCCGAGCGACGTGGCAGCCAAGGGCATCAGCATCACCACCACCCTCACCCCGCTGGAGGGCGGCTGGGCGCGGCTGAACAGCTTCTCCATCAGGGGCTACGGCCAGTCTCTGCACCGGTAACCTATGCCAGACGCTCAGCCCTGCCGCCCACCGCGGGCGGCAGGGCTTTTCTTGGCCTCTCCCCTGGAGCCCGCGATGCCAAGCCCGTTCCGGGCAGGTTCGCGGTATCC
>CAIZKT010000490.1:0-3338 GCA_903933565.1 uncultured Victivallales bacterium
GTCCAGGAAGAGCTTTGCCGCCGAGAGATACAGCACCCGATAACCATCGCGGCAGGCCTTCTGGGCGAGGGCGCAGGCGAGCCAGGACTTGCCGACTCCGGTGGGGCCGGTGATGAGACCGTGCCGGTGATAGCGCAGCCAGTCCCCCGTGGCCAACTGGGCCAGCAACTCGCGGCGCAGGCCGCGGGGGACCTCCCAGTCGAGGTCCTCCAGGGCGGCACTTTGCCGCAGCTTCGCGTAGCCCAGGCGCCGCTGCAGCGCCTGGTTCTCCTGGTGTTCCCACTGCCGGTCGACCAGCATGGCCAGGCGTTCATCGAAGCCCAGGATAGCGCTGTCGGGACCGCTGCGCTGACCGCTGTAGGCCTCGGCCATGCCGTCCAGCCCGAGGCGGCGGAGTTTCATCTCAGTCTGTTCGGAGATCATCAGGGTACCCTCCCTGTGATCGTGCTGTAGTAGGCGGCGCCGCGCAGGTTGGGGTGGCGTACGGGAGCCGGATCGGGTTCCGGCGGCCCGATGTGTTCCATGCGGTTGGTGAGCATCTGCTCGATGTGCCGGTAGCGCACGGTGCCACCCTCCAGACAGCGCAGGCAGGCGACTTCAAGGCGGGGTTGTCGTGCTGTCGGCCCAGCCGCAGGATGCCTTCGCAACTGCGGAAGGCCATCTCCGGATGGGGGAAGTTTTGCAGGATCGTCTTCACCGCCTGGGCGCAGTTGCCGCCGACCGCCGCCGCCCTGACGAGGAAGGAGTCCGCGTCGCGCTCGATGTAGGAGCGGTGCGCCGCCGTACGGTGTTGCGGCAGCGTGGAGGCCTTGCCGTTCTCCGGCTGCCGGGAATGCACCGCCAGGCGCAACCCATCGTGGAAGATCTCCACCGTACAGTCGCCGAGACGCACGTCGACGCTCTCGCCGATATACCGGTACGGCACGCCGTAGGACAGCCTCAGAGCTCCAGGCAAGGAACTCTGAGCCTGCTCGCGGACGAGGTGCTGGCCGATTACCGCAACCGTGACCAGGTCGAGAAACTGCTCCAACCCCCTCAAGAACTCGATACTGCCGGTTCTCTTTGACCTTTAGTGGCGGGACGCGCAGCAGATTGTTCAAGGCCCCTTGTTCCGTGAAGTGCTCGGGGATCGCCAGCTCGCTGGACGGTTCACGGAAACGCGCCAGGATCAGCAGGCAGGCATACACGTCCCAGCCGAGCTGCGACTGATCCTCCGGCGTGATCCTGCCATGAAGTTCAGTCCAGTGCGTGGGTTACAGCTGGATCATGACGTCGCGCGGAGGACCGTCGTATCCGGCTTGGCGCAGGAGCGCGAGATGAGGGAAAAACTCGCCCACCTCGTACAGGTTATGTGCGTCGCTGCCAAACGCCAGGGGCACGCCATGGTCAATACACAGTCGCACGAAGGCGGGATCTGGATCGTTGGTGTGGAAGTTGACTTCAGCGGCTGTTCTGTGCTTCTTGAGGAGGCGTACCGTGGGTTCGAACAGTTCCGACGGGATGCAGCGTCCCGCGCGGCGGAAGACTCTGAAGGGGTGAGCCAGCACCTGAAGGCGGTGGTCCAGGAAGTGTTCCAGTACTGTCAGAAACCGGGCGGCTGCCGATGCGTCAGGGATGGCTGCATTCCGGAGGATGTCGAGGTCGTGGATAGCGCCTAGCCGGAAGGGGAGTGCCTGCGCGTCGTCCGGGTCCAGGATCGGGTCGCCCTGAGCGTCGGCATCGATCTCGATGCCCCATGTTAGCGGGTCGATAGCGTGCTGTCTGAGCGTACCCAGATAGGTCGGCATCCGGGAGTCGCTGGGCTGCGCAGCGGCGATCCCGTGGGTAAAGCACCGGGTGCCGTAATCACTCCGGCTGAAGTAGAGATGACCCGAGTGTTCCGTGAATCTCACGCCTGTCAAGCCGAAATCCTGAGCCAGTTGCAGAGTCAGGGCGACATCCATATTTTCGTTGCAGTAGGCCAGGTGCGTGTGGACGTGAACATCGGTAAGACCACTATCAGCGGGCATGGCCAGCGACTGGCGCTCGACCCGCACGGTGGCGCCCTCGAGGTTCAGGACAAGATAGGAGAAGGGAGACTCGCAGAGCGCGGGGGCTGCGGCAAAGCAGAGGGCACCGCAGAGCAGGCGATCAAAGCCGGCATGGTAGTGGCCGCCAACCGCGAGGGTAATGCCGTTGCTCTCCATATGGCCCACGATCTCTGCCGCATTCACGTAGTTGTAGGGACATGCGTGCAGGCCCGGAGGAAAAAGAGGAACATGTTGCAGCATGATCACCGGGCCCTTCCAGCCGTCACTGCGGACTCGATCCATCCGCAGGATATCCAGGCTGAGGCGGCGCGCGTTGTAACCGGGTTCTTCGGGGTCGACGAACGAGATGCATCGCACGCCGGCAACGTCCAAGACTTCGGGTGGGATAGGAAAGTAGCGAAAGAAGCGATCCGGTGCGCCGTCATGGTTACCGGGCAGCGCAATCCAGGGCATGTGCAGTAGGTCGAGGATGCGCCGCAGGGCGAGGAACTGCCCGTCGGCGTGCGGCGAGGCACCGTCGTTGACGAGGTCACCCAGCACGACGACTAGGTCTGGACGCACAAAGCGGTTCAGACGGTGTACTGCGCGCATGAGCAATAGGTCAGAGATACCGGCCCGGCGAGAGCCGAAGACCGTGTTTCGATCATGGTGGAAGTGCGTGTCGCTGATCACGGCTAGTCGCATGGACAAGACTCTCCTGTTCAGAGGACGCCTCAATATACCCTTATTACGGTTACACTCACGGTTTGCTGGCGAGCGTCGAGGGAGGTGGGGCCACCTGCATGCGCAGAAGCGTTTGTTGACGCTATAGTACCCGTCGTGCTGTCGGCAGCGGACGGCCGCTCTCCGCTTTTGTGCGGTGGGAGGAAAGTCCGGACACCACAGGGCAGGAAGTCCAGTCGAAAGGCTGGATACCACGGACCAGATGCCGTGGGAAGGACAGTGCCACAGAGAACATACCGCCCCGAGCTTGTCGAGGGGTAAGGGTGAAAAGGTGGGGTAAGAGCCCACCGCCCCGTCGGGTAACCGCGGGGGCAGGGCAAACCCCTTCCGGTGCAAGACCAAATAGGGAGCAATGATGCGGCCCGCATCGCTCTCCGCTTAGGCGGGGATAAGTTCCGGGTTCCGGTCGCTCAGATGAATGGTCGTCGTCCTGCTGTACGGCAGGATACAGAATCCGGCTTATAGCTGCCGACAGCATCTGTCTCTGATCGCAGCGTCCACCCAGGCGCAGCGATGGGGCTGGTATCGAGTGTTTTCTGCCAGAGCCTCAGGTGAGAGACTAGGTTACGCGGGACCGCTACAGCA
>CAIZKT010000491.1:0-3544 GCA_903933565.1 uncultured Victivallales bacterium
CATAGAGGTCGATCCGCGAGTTCGTCGAGGTCGCCCTGAGCATTCCGTCGATGCGGATGTCGGTATCGATGCCGCCGACACCGACGAGGACCAAGTCATGGGCGCTGATGTTGCTCTCGACATTGTTCAAGTCATAAATCTTGCCCGCTGCCTGGATGGTCACGGTGTCGGCCACCGCAGTGACTTGGCCCAGGCCCAGGTCGCCGGTGGTGCCGGTGCTGAGGTAGATTGTGCCCGTCCCGGTACCGCTGCCCGCGGCGCCGGCGGTGACGAGATCGACGATCAGGTTACCGCGGTCATTGGTGATGGCGATATCGCCGTTCTGGCTGGTAGCGCGCAGCACCTCGAGGGTACCACCGCCATCCTGGCTGAAGACGATGGCGCCCGGGGCGCCGTCCACCACGGCATCGAGGGTTGTGAGAAAGGTAGTTGTGTTGAGCCCATAGTAGCTGGCAGCGTTGACGACAATGCTGGAGCCGGTGGTGATGGTGTCGAACGGGTTCTCGGTCGCGCTGCTGCCGGTCCAATGGCCGACTTCCCCGCCGGCAACCAGTTGGATGTCACCGGCGCGCACCACGGCTTTGCCGCCTTGGTCATTGATGTCGTTCCAGGCTGTCAGGGCAACGCGAGCGTGGCCGACGTTGATGTTGCCAACGGTTATGGAGCCATCGCTGCCGACGCTGAGGTCGTAGTTGCCTTTGACGTCGCCGCCGTTCAGCTTTACATCGCCACCGGCGTCGATGACAACGTCATTCGCAAGGACGACGTCGCCAACCGCATTGGTAAAGAGCACCTCGCCTGTGCTGGCAGTTGCGACCGTAGTAATGTCCCCATAGAGAGTGGTGCCAAGATCAGAGTGGATGTCAAGATAGCCGAGGGCCACGGTGGAGCCTACGTCGTGGAGAATGAGGCTGGTGGTTCCTGTGACAGACGTTTGCATGCGCTCAGCGCCGGCCGCAGTTCCATCGATGCTCCCATTGAAGGCAATGGTGTTTCCATCGAAGTCGAATATGTTCGCTGTCCCCTGTGAGTCCAGCACGACGTTATCGTTGAAGGTAATGTCGCCGGCGCTAACGATGTTGAAGCCTTGCAGGGTCGTTGTGTTGCCGTAGCCGTTGACGGTCAGACCGCCAGTGCCCACATGGATGTCGCTGTCGAATTGTGTCGCTGCGGCATTGACGACGAGGGTATTTATCGGATCGGTGCCGTCTCCCGCTACGCCAGCAAACTCGGTAGTGCCAACCAAGGTGTTGACGGTCAAAGCGCCGTTCGGGGTAGCGCCGAAGACGTTCCCAACGAAGTGGACATTGCCCAAGGTGCTGGTGACGATGCCGTCGGTGACCGTAAGCGTGTCATTGAAGTGCACGTCACCGGCGGCAAGGATCTCACCATTAAGCGTCATGGGGCTGCTGTTGGCCCCAAGGGTCACCGTCTGGCCTTGGAGCACACCCGTGACGTTGACGGTGTGACTGGAGGAAGAGTGGTCGGTGTCGGCCTCGGCGTTAACCGTGCCGCCAGCGCGGACGGTGTTCGCGAAATCGATGCTGCCCTCTGTATTGACCACGATAGAGGAGTCCAGATTGAGGTCAGCGAGGGTGATGTTGCCGCCATACACGACGCCATGCAACCCGCCTGGGCCTTCGGCTCGCCGCAGTTCCAGGTTCCCGCCGGTCGTGGTGATATTGGTGACCGCGCCCAGGCCTGCCTCGGGGGTGAGTCGGACCACGTCGACGTAGTGAGCAGCATCGTCGCCGATAATGAAGCTGCCGGTGATGTCGAGATCGCCGCGCAACACCAACTCGTCGGCCGTAACCCGAAGCCCGTCGGCCACGCCAAAGCCGCCGATGCCGGCAGACACGTCATCGAGCGACACGGTTTCCGCGGCGATGAGCGCCAGGTCGACCGCATCAAGGGCTGCCCCGTCGCCAGTCCTGAGACCTCCCTGCACCATGATCGAGCCACCGCGGCTGGTGAGGGTGTTGAGCCCGTCAGCACCAGCGTAGTCGTAGACAGTGATGGATGTGGTGCTTCCTGTGTCATCAGTCTGCAGGACGATGTCCCCATCGGCGGTCAGGTCCGCGCCAATGTAAATCGTGATCGCGCTCGGAACGTCGGCCCGGAGGGAGATCCCGCCGCCATTTGCGGTCATATCACCGGTGACGCTGATCGTAGTACTTGCCTGGACATCGATATCCCCGCCTGCCGTCACCGCACCGTAAAAGCTGATATGGGAACCGGCGACCGTCAAGCCGGACAGGCCGGCGGTGATGCCACCCGAAAGAATAACATCCCCGCCGTTGGCCGTGACGTAGACGTTGTTACCACTCAGCCCATTGGCCTCAACGTTGTTGCCAGGCCAAGCGACGTTGGGCCCCGCCACCAGGGTAATGTCACCGCCAGACAGAGCGGTGAGTGTGCCCACCGCGATGGCGTCCGGCGTGCCGAAGATGCCGTCGCCGTAGCTTGCTGATATGTAAATGCTGCCGCCAACAAGGATCGTGTCGCCTGTGTTCATTGAGAAACTGCCGCCGATAGGACCGCCATTGTCAGCGCGAATCGTCAGGGACGTACTGTCAGAGAGGTCCAGAACAGTGTCCAACATGGAGTCCATGACAATGCCATCTTCGGCTTCCAGGACGATGTTGAGCGCGCCCAAGTTCTCCAGTGCCACCTCGCTGACGTACCATATAGGACCCGGGATACCCACGTCAGTACCTAGTATCTCCCCGTCACCCACGTTGCCATCGTTAAGTGAGCCGCCAGTGCCTTCGATGACTAGATACTGGGGATCCAAGAGCAGGGTGCCGACGTCGCCGTGAGCGGCGCTGGCGTCGACGAAGCCGTTGAAGCCGAGTTCAGCGCCGGAGACTTCGACGAAGCCGCCATCGCCGGAGAGTTCGCCACCGCGGGCTTCGATGGTGCCGAAGAAGCGTGTGCTGCCGTCGGAGAGAATCATGACGGTGCCGCCGTCGCCATTGGGTCCGGCGTTGGCGGTGGTCAGGCTGTCGCTGGTGATACCGACCACGGTGGAGGCAGTCATAGCGATGTCACCGCCGTCGCCGGTGAGGCCATCGGCAGAGATCAGGCCGTCCTGGAGTACGCGGGCGCCCTTCATGACGACTTGGCCGCCGGTATCGCCGGAGGCGTCAATGGTGCCGGTGTTGAAGGCGTCACCGAGGAGGCCGCTGAGGTCGACGGAGAGCTTCCCACCGGCGATGCGACCGAGTTCAATGCTGGAGGCTGCGGCGAGGACCGCTTCGCGAGCGCTGATGGAGCCGGCGTTGCTGACATTACGGCCGAGCAGGGCGACGAGGTCGCCGCTAAGGCGGCCCTGGTTTTCGACGGCCGCGGCGCTATCGCCGCTGAAGTTAAGGTTACCGGCGAGGAAGTCCTCATTGCTCAGATTGAGGGTACTGGCAATGAGTTGTGCCACATCGACGGTGGAGTTTTGGCCGAAGAAGACGCCGTTAGGGTTAACCAGATAGAAGATGCCATCGGCGTGGAGGCTGCCGAGGATAGCAGACTGATCGCCACCGATGACGCG
>CAIZKT010000492.1:0-1864 GCA_903933565.1 uncultured Victivallales bacterium
AGGCCCTGTTGCAGCGTCTGGTAGACCTCAGCGCCCCTTTGGGGCTGAATACCTCGGCCCATCCTTATTGCACAGGTCGAAAGATACTGCAACCGTGCCTGTCGCTGCGACCAGCAACTCGGGCCACAGCCCCCAGCCCAGGATCTGGGGTCGCCAGGTCGTCTGCCAGGGCAGCTTCGCAGTCTGTCCGATCACTGCCGCGAAAGTGGCTCCAGCACGACGTCACCGGGGCCGATGACGATCTCACGTTCGCCGTTGGCAGTGTTTGCCTTCACGGTGGCCGAGATCCCTATCAGGCGGTCATCGTCGGCAGCGACCGTCAGGAAGCGCTCAAGTCCGTAGACGTTGCGCAGCCACGCCGTGCTGTGGTTGGCAGACATCGTCAGTACCCACTGTCCCGAGACGGCCGGTTTGATCTCGACAGACCAGTCTTCCGGGACCGTGTTGACGGCGCGGATGCGTGCGCCAACGAGGTCAACCTTGAGGCCCGTTAGCAGCTCCCCGCCCTGAAGCACAACCCTCGGCAGAGAGACGAAGTACAATGCAGGACCGGCAACCGCGTCGGCAGGTGGCCGAAGACAGCCGCAGAGCGCCACAAGCGTCAAGATGGCGATGGCGAGTTTCATCGGTCAACCTCCCGCAGAATCTGTGTGTGTGGAGAAAAGCGTGGCCGATCAAGGTAGCGGTGGTTCGCTGGAGTTCGAGTCCGGGAGGTCAACGACGGGTGCATGACCCAATTGTCGGAAGGATGGAACCTGAGATGGATCTGGCTGTCGCCAGCTCACCACCTTGGGTTGCTCAATGGCGTTCGCGGCGGGGCGTGCTGGCGTTTGGACCACATTGCATACAGGTCCGGCGACAGTACTTTGGGTTGTGGTATTGGGTCGGCGGGGGGCGCTGCTGCCCGGATGGGGTGGGGCCGAGTATCCGCCGCCGCAGATTGAGTGGTTAAGGTGCCTATGACCCGCAAACTTACTCGCGCAGAGGACGCTGCCGAACTGCGCCAGCAGGCCGAAGAGATGGCGCGGCGGGAAGCCGCATCACCCTTGGTCGCGCTGGCGCCCGAGGATCTGCGGCGGGCGCTCCACGAGCTGCGGGTGCATCAGATCGAGCTGGAGATGCAGAACGATGAACTGCGGCGCACGCAGGTGGAACTGGAAGCCTCGCGGTCGCGCTACTTCGATCTCTACGATCTGGCCCCGGTCGGCTATGTCACGCTCCGCGAGGATGGCCTGATCCAGGAAGCTAACCTCACTGCCGCCGTCCTGCTGGGCGTGGATCGTAGCAGGCTGCTCAGCGGCCCCCTCTCCCGGTTCATCCTCAAGGAGGATCAGAACCTCTACTACCTCCAGCGCAAGCAGGTTTCCGACACGGGTAGACCGCAAGCGCGCGAACTGCGGATGCTCAAGAGTGACGGCACCGCGCTCTGGGTGCAGCTGGCCATGACCACGACGCCGGATGTCGAGGGGGAGCCGGTAAGCTACGTCACGCTGAGTGACATCACCGAGCGCAAGCGGGCGGAAGAGGCGAGAGCCGCCCTCGAACTCCAGTTTCGGCAGGTGCAGAAAATGGAATCGGTGGGGCGGCTGGCAGGCGGGGTGGCGCACGAGTTCAATAACAAGCTCATGGGCGTCATGAACTACGTTGAACTGTGCCGGGATGGACTGCCGCCAGAGCACCCCGTCCGCGGCTACCTCGATGAGATCACCACCGAGGCCCGGCACTCAGCGGACATCGCTGGCCAACTCCTCACCTTTGCCCGCAAGCAGGTCGTCGCGCCCAGGGTGATGGACTTGAGCGAGGCGTTGGCGGGCATGACCAGGATGCTACAGGCCCTGCTGGGCGAAGACATCGCCCTGACAGA
>CAIZKT010000493.1:0-9565 GCA_903933565.1 uncultured Victivallales bacterium
GCATGCCACCAAGTCCGCCGATTACGGGCTGCTCCGGTTTACTGTGAACGGCAAGCCAGCCGGACCGGACTTCGACGGCTTCGCCTCGCAGCCGATTCCCTCCGGACCGATCAATCTCGGCGCCTCCGTTTTCCTGCTGGAGCGGATCAAGGAAGTGTTGGCGTCCGACGCCAGCGCCAGCCGGATGTTCCAGCTTGACGCCGTGTACAAGTTCTAGTCATCGTCCGCCGGCGGCGGCGTTTCCTGGTGCGCCAGGCAACGCCGTTCGCGGCGGCGAAACCTCCGAAGCTATGGCTTACATAACCCAAGGAAAAGAGCAGAGCATGAGAGCATCCCTGAATCATCGCATCCGGCGGAGTCTGGCTGGCGCCGGCACCTTCCTGGCGCTCGGCACGGCCGGAACCGCCTCGGCGCAGACGCAAATCCAGGTGGACCCCAACCTGACGCCGTACGTCAAAGTCGAGGGCATTGCTGGTACCCTCAACAGCGTCGGCTCCGACACGCTCAATAACCTGATGACCTTCTGGGCCGAGGCCTTCCGCAAGGTCTACCCGAACGTCAACATCGGGATCGAAGGCAAGGGCTCCGGGACGGCCCCGACGGCCCTCATTGCTGGCACCGCCCAGCTTGGGCCCATGTCGCGGGCCATGAAGAAGACCGAGGTCACCGAATTCGAGGGCACCTATGGGTACAAACCGACCCAGATCTCGGTCTCCCTGGACTCGCTGGCCGTGTTCGTCAACAAGGATAACCCGTTGCCGTCGCTGAACCTGGCGCAGGTTGACGCGATCTTCTCCAAGACCAGCAAGCGCCGCCTGGCCTCGATCGCCACCTGGGGCGGCGTCGGCGTCACCGACGCGGAGTGGGCCAGCCGCCCGATCAGCCTCTACGGTCGTAACTCCGCCTCCGGCACCTACGGGTTCTTCAAGGAACAGGTGCTAAGCAAGGGCGATTACAAGGACACGGTCAAGGAGCAGCCGGGGTCCTCGTCGGTGGTCATGGGCATCACCGAAGACAAGAATGGCATCGGCTACTCGGGGATCGGCTACCGCACCTCCGGGATCAAGGCCCTGGCCATCATCGGCGACGACGGCGTCGCCTACGAACCGACCTACGAGAATGTAAAGTCCGCCAAGTACCCCATCTGGCGGGCGCTCTATGTGTATGCGGCGAAGAAGCCCGGCAAGCCGATGGACCCCCTCACCCGCGAGTTCTTCCGCTTCGTGCTCTCGAAGGAAGGCCAGGAAATCGTCATCAAGGACGGCTTCTACCCGCTCAGCGCGGAGCAGGCAGCCAAGCAGCTCCAACTCCTGGACTGAAGCATGAAGAGACTCTTGCAGAACCCCGCATCGGGCCCTGGAGCCCGCGGTGCCCAGCCCGTTGCGGGCGGGTTCGCGGTATCTCAGATACGGCGGAAACTCTGGCTACGCCCGAGCGGGCCGCCGGCTCCAGGCGAGATGCGGGTGAGCCGAGGGTTCTGCAAGAGCCTCATGACGTACAGACAGCCCTTGATCCCCTGAGACCCAACGCGTTCCATGGATAAACAGCACCTCAAGAGAATTCGGCGACAGGACCGTCTGGCACGGTGGCTGATCACCATCGGCGGCAGCAGCGTGATCGTCTGCGTGCTCACCATGCTGGTCCTGATTGCCGGGACCGCGCTGCCGCTGTTTCGGCCGGCGCGCCTCACCGTCGCCTCGACCTGTCCGCTGCCGACGGCGGCGGGGGACGCCATCCTGGCGATGGGGGTGGACGACTACCGGGAAACCGGCTTTGTTGTGAACGAGCGTGGCGTCTTCAGCTTCCTCGACCTCCGTACCGGCCAAGGGCTCGACGAACTCCGCGTCGGGCCGCCGCAGTCCAGCGCGCGGCGGGTCCTGGCGGCGCGGCACGATGGCGAGCTACGCTTCGCCCTGCTCTGGGACGACGGCAGCACGACGCTGGCCCAGGTCAGCTTCCGCAGCGATTTCTCCGGCCCGGAGCGCCGGATCACGCATCAGCTCACCCAACTCGCCGCCTTCCCGCCGTTGCCTGGCGAGTCGGCGCCGTTGGCCGCGGCGCTGCGGGCCACGGATGACGAGCTGACCGCGGTAACACTGCAAGATCGCCGTCGCCTCGTCGTCCGCCGCCAGGCGGTGAGCGCCGACGACGGCCCCGCGGCCGCCCCGCAGCTCATGACGATTTCCGCGATCCCGGAGGACCTTGCCGTCTTCACCCTGGACCGCGAGGGCAAGTCCCTCTACGCCGGCACCGATCAGGGCACGCTGCTGCACTGGGACCTCAGCGGCGACGCCCCTCGCGAGGTGGAGCGTCGGCGCGCCTTTGCCGATCATCGGGCCGTAAGCGCGCTGGGGCTGGTGTTCGGCGACGTGTCCCTGGCCGTCGGCGACGCGCGGGGCGGGGTCACCACCTGGTCGCCGGTGGCCCTCTACGGCGCCGGCAGCGAGCGCCAGCTCGCGCCAATGCGCAGCTTGTCGACGCAGGCCGGCGCGGTGGCCGGCTTCCTCTTCACCCTGCATGACAAGAGCGTCATCAGCCTCGGGACCGATGGGACCGTGCAACTCGATCACATGACCAGCAACCGGCACCTGCTCACCCTGCGTCCGCCCGTAGCCCTGCGGCAGGTACAGCTTTCGCTGCAAGGCGACACGCTGATCGGTCTCGATGCCCAGCGGCAGCTCCGCGTCTGGAAACTGCGCAATCCGCACCCCGACGTGAGCTGGCGGATGCTCTTCGGCAAGGTCTGGTACGAGAACTACGATGAGCCTGCCTTCGTCTGGCAGTCCTCGTCGGCGAACGACGACTCGGAGGCCAAGTTCAGCTTCATTCCACTGGTTTTTGGCAGCCTCAAGGGGACGTTCTACGCCCTGCTCTTCGCGGTGCCGGTGGCGCTGCTTGGCGCTCTCTATACCAGCCAGTTCACCAGCTTCGAGACGCGAAGCATCATCAAGCCGGCCGTCGAAGTTATGGCGGCCATCCCCTCGGTGGTCATCGGTTTCCTGGCCGCGCTCTGGTTGGCGCCGCGGATTGAGCGCGCCATCGTGGCGGTTTTCCTTTATGCCCTGGCGCTGCCGCTCAGCCTGGTCCTCTTCCTCGCGGTCTGGAACCGGCTGCGGGGCCTGCGCCTGGCCAAGCGGGTCGAACGCGGCTACGAGTTCCTGGTGGCGGTGCCGATCCTGCTGCTAGCGGCTCTGCTGGCCACGGCCGCGGCGCCGGGGGTGGAGCGGGCGCTCTTCCAGGGTGACTTCAAGCTCTGGCTTTTCCAGGAGGCCGGCACGCGCTTCGATCCGCGCAACAGCATCGTCATCGCCTTCGCCCTCGGGTTCGCGGTCATCCCGATCATCTTCACGATCGCGGAGGACGCGCTGGCGAACGTGCCCAAGAGCCTGAAGGCCGCCTCGCTGGCGCTGGGGGCGAGCCGCTGGCAGACGGCCTGGCGGGTGGTGTTGCCCTCGGCCAGTCCCGGGGTCTTTGCCGGCATCATCATCGGCTTCGGCCGCGCCGTGGGCGAGACCATGATCGTGCTGATGGCCACGGGCAACACCCCGATCCTGGACGTGGGGCTGTTCAGCGGCATGCGCACGCTCTCGGCCAACATCGCCGTCGAGATTCCCGAGGCCCCCGCCGGCGGCACGCTGTTCCGCGTGCTCTTCCTTTCGGCGGTGCTGCTATTCCTTCTCACCTCGGTGCTGAACACGGCTGCCGAACTCATCCGTCACCGGCTGCGCAAGCGTTACGGGTACTGATCATGCAGATTGGCAAGAAGCAACGCGAAAAGGGAGCCATCTGGGTCTGGCTGAGCAGCCTCTGCTTGGCCGCCATCCTGACCACCGTGGCCATCATGCTGCTGGTCGTGCTGCGCAATGGCCTGGGCGTCTTCTGGCCCAGCCGACTGGCGCTGTTGACCCTGGCCGACGGAACCCGCGCCCTGGGCGAGGTCACCCAGTGGCAGGCCAGCGCCGACGCCAGCGGCCGACGCGTGCAACTCAAGATCGGCAACCGCGATCTCTATGGCCTGGACTTTCGCTGGTTCGACGAGGCCGCTATCCGCCAGTTTACCTACCCGGCCGACGCAGTGTGCCTGGAGCGACGCGAGCACGGCAACTTCTACGGTTTCCTCAAGGGTACGATCCAGACGCCCACCGCGACCTTCGTGGACGTGGGGGGACGGGAGAAGGCCATCGCCCTCAGCGACGTGGTGCGGTTCCGTCGGCCCAACGCCATGTCCCTGCCCGCCAAGCTGGCGTTCTGCGGGGGCAGGCTCTGGGAACTGCTCACCGGCGAACCGCGCGAGGCCAACACCGAGGGCGGCCTCTTTCCGGCCATAGTCGGCACGGTCATGATGGTGTTCCTCATGAGCATCTTCTCGTTCCCGCTGGGGGTGATCACGGCCATCTACCTGCGCGAGTACGCGAAAGACGGGCTGGTGGTGCGGCTGGTCCGCATCGCGGTGAGCAACCTGGCCGGCATCCCCTCGATCGTCTACGGCATCTTCGGACTGGGGTTCTTCGTCTATGGCGTGGGCGGCGCCCTCGACCGGCTGTTCTTCTCCGCCCGCCTGCCGACGCCGACCTTCGGCACCGGCGGCATCCTCTGGGCCAGCCTCACCCTGGCCCTGCTGACCGTGCCCGTAGTCATCGTCGCCACGGAGGAGGCCTTCGCCGCCATCCCCAACGGCGTCCGCGAGGGCTCGCTGGCCCTGGGCGCCACCCAGTTGCAGACCCTACTCCGCGTCCTCCTGCCCATGGCCTCACCGGGCATCCTGACCGGCTTCATCCTCGCCATGGCCCGCGCGGCTGGCGAAGTCGCGCCACTGATGATTACCGGGGTCGTGAAGCTGGCCCCGTCGCTGCCCGTCGACGGCAGTTTCCCCTACGTGCATCTGAACCGTAAGTTTATGCATCTGGGCTTCCACATCTACGACGTCGGTTTCCAGTCGCCGAATGTCGAAGCCGCCAAGCCGATGGTGTTTGTGACGACCATGCTGCTGGTGCTGATCGTGCTGTTGTTGAGCAGCGCGGCCATCGTCCTGCGGAACCAGATGAAGAAGCGCTACACGATCACGTCATTCTAAGAGGACGCGCAGCGGACGAGGCCGCCCCACGCTATGTCACCCGAAGCAACCTTGATCTGTCAGCATGCCAACCCGGTGGTGCAAGCCACGAACCTGCGCCTCTTCTATGGCAAGTCCGAGGCGCTGCATGGCATCACCATGGACTTCCCCCGCCAACAGGTCGTGGCCCTCATCGGTCCCTCCGGCTGCGGCAAGTCGACCCTGCTGCGCTGCCTGAACCGTATGAATGACCTGATCGACGGGGTGCGTATCGAGGGCAGTCTCCGCCTCGACGGCGAAGAGATCAACCAGCCGAGCGTCGACGTTATCGAACTGCGGCGCCGGGTCGGCATGGTGTTCCAGAAGTCGAATCCGTTCCCCAAGTCTATCTTCGAGAACGTGGTCTACGGCCTGCGCATCGCCGGGATCAAGGAGCGTCAGGTTCTGGAAGAGACGGCCGAGAAGAGCCTGGCCAGCGCCGCCTTGTGGGGCGAGGTGAAGGACCGCCTGCACGAATCCGCCCTCAGCCTCTCCGGCGGCCAGATGCAGAGGCTCTGTATCGCCCGGGCCATCGCGGTCAACCCGGAAATCATCCTCATGGACGAGCCCTGCTCCGCCCTCGACCCGCGCTCGACCGCCAAGATCGAAGAGCTCATCGTCGAGTTGCGCCGGGAGTTCACGATCATCATTGTAACCCACAACATGCAGCAGGCGGGGCGCGTCTCCGACCACACCGCGTTTCTCTTCGAGGGCAATCTGGTCGAGTACGGCCCCACCGAACGCTTGTTCACCAAACCCCTGTCGCGGCAGACCGAAGACTACATCTCGGGCCGCTTCGGTTGATCCGAGTGAGCGCCGCGGCAGCAAAGGAACCACGCTGGCATGCCCAACATCCTGCAAAACGAGATTGCCAAGCTCGAGAAACGCCTGCTCAGCCTCGGCGGTTGCGCCGAAGAGAGCATCCACCGGGCCGTACGAGCCGTGGTCGAGCGCGATCGACACCTCGCCCAGCAGGTCGTCGAGGCCGACACGGAGATCGACAACCTCGAAGTCGACCTCGAAGAGGAAGGACTCAAAGTCCTGGCCCTGCACCGTCCCGTCGCCGGCGACCTGCGCTTCATCGTGGCGGTTCTGAAGATCAACAACGACCTGGAGCGTGTCGGCGACCTGGCCACCAGCATCGCCCGCCAGGCGCTGATCGTGACCGACCGGCCGGTGCTGGCGGCGCCGTTCGACGTGCCGACGATGGCGCAGAAGGCGGTCGCCATGCTCCGCCGCTCGCTGGACGCCCTGGTCCAGGCCGACGTCGGCCTGGCGCGACAGATCCGCGGCGCCGACAAAGAGGTCGATGCCGCGCACCAGGCAAATACCGCGGCAATCGAGGCCTCCATCGCCAGAAACACGGGCGGCACGACCGGTTGCCTGGCCTACCTGGCCGTATCGCGCAGCCTGGAACGCGTCGCCGACCACGCCAAAAATATCGCCGACGACGTCATCTACCTGCTCGAAGGGGACATCGTCCGGCACCGCGGCACGCCGCGCCCGAACCCGCTCGGCAGCGGAGAGGGAACTCGATGAGTAGAGAACACATCCTGGTGGTGGATGACGAGAAAGACATTCTCGAACTGGTGACCTATAACCTCACCAAGAGCGGTTACCGCGTCACCGCCGTCATGACCGGCGAGGAAGCCCTGGTGAAGGTCCGCGCCGAAGCGCCCGACCTGATCGTGCTCGACCTCATGCTGCCCGGGCTCGACGGCCTGGACATCTGCCGCATCCTCACCAGCGACCCTCGCACCGCCTCGATCCCGATCCTGATGCTGACGGCGCGCGGCGAGGACGCTGACGTCGTGACCGGCCTCGAACTCGGGGCCCAGGACTACGTCACCAAACCCTTCAGCCCACGCGTCCTCGAGGCCCGCGTCCGCACCTTGTTGCGCCGCGGCGCCCAGGCGGAGACTGAAGATGAGGGCGCCGTACTCGACTGCCACGGCCTGAGCCTCGATCCCGGCCGCCGAGAAGTCCGCGTCGGCCAGCGCCGCCTTGACCTGACCTACCTCGAATTCGCCCTGCTGCACCTGCTGGCGAAACGCCCCGGTTGGGTGTTCTCGCGCCAGCAGATCATCGATGCCGTGCGCGGCGGCGGCTATCCAGTCACCGAGCGCTCCGTCGACGTGCAAATCGTCGGTCTGCGGCGCAAACTCGACACCATGGGCGAGTACATCGAGACCGTCCGGGGTGTCGGCTACCGTTTTAAGGAGTGACCTATGCGCCGCAAGAAGCGCATCTTCTGGCAGCTGCTGCCTTGGTATCTGGGCGTTGTGATCCTGGCCGTGGTCGCTGCCTCCTGGCATGCCAACGCCATCGTCCACGAGGTCTACCGCCGCGAGAGCACGACCGCGCTGGCCGACCTGGCTCGCCTGGTCGAGCATGGCCTCAATGGCCTCTCTCTGGAGGATGAAAAGGCGGTCGATGCGCTCTGTAAGCACATGGGCGAGATGGGCAACGCGCGCTTCACCGTGGTGCTGCTCTCGGGACGGGTGATCGGCGACAGCGCCGAGGACCCGGCCGTCATGGACAACCATGCCGACCGGCCGGAACTCCGCAGCGCGTTCCGGGGCGCGGTTGGCGCCAATACCCGGTACAGTCACACCGTGCAGGCAGAAATGGCCTACGTGGCCTTGCCCCTGCGTGCCAACGACCGCCTCATCGGGGCAGTCCGTGCCGCCCGGCCGCTCCGGCAGTTGCAGGCCTCTCTCGCCTCGGCCCAGCGCCGGATTGCCGTCACCGGCGGCGGCATCGCCCTCCTTGCCGCCGGCTGCAGCCTGATCGTGGCCCGGCGCCTCTCCCGCCCCATCGAGAAACTGCGGCAAGGCGCGGAACGCTTTGCCGCCGGGGAGCTCGACCTCCGGCTCCGCGAACCGGACTCCGTAGAACTCGGCGAGCTGGCGCAAACCCTGAACCTGATGGCGGATCAATTGGCGACCCGAATCGAGGCCGTCACCCGCCAGCGCAATGAACTCGATGCCGTCCTCAAGAGCATGGCCGAAGGCGTCCTGGCGGTCGACCGCGAAGGACGCTTGATCACCGCCAACCGCGTCGCCGTGGCCCTGCTGGAACTCCCGGTCGCGAACCTGCAAGGCCGCCCACTGGCGGTCCTGGTGCGCAATCCAGCGCTGCAGGAACTGGTGGCCGCCGCGTTGCAGCAAGAGCAGCCCGTCGAAGGCGAGATCGTGCTGCACGGCCAGGACGGGGACCGTTGCCTCCAGGTGCATGGCGCCGCCCTCAGCAATGGCCGTACCCCCGGAACCGGCGCCGTCCTCGTGCTCAATGACGTCACCCGCCTGCGCCGTCTCGAACAGGTCCGCCGCGACTTCGTCGCCAATGTCTCCCACGAACTGCGGACCCCGATCACCTCACTCAAAGGCTTCGTCGAGACCCTCCTCGACGGCGCCATGCGCGAACCGGAAAACGCGGAACGCTTCCTGCGCATCATCCTCCGGCAGGCTGACCGTCTCAATGCGATCATCTCGGACCTGCTGCTCCTGGCCCAGATGGAACAGGCGGAAAAGGAGAAGGGCGAAGCTCGAGCGCAGACCAAAGCCGCGCGGCTGGCGGAGGTACTCCAGGCCGCCGCGCGCGCCTGCCAGCCCAAGGCCGAACGACAGGCGATCCCGGTCCGTATCACCTGCCCGGAGGCGCTCAAGGTCAGCGCCGACGCGCGCCTGCTCGAGCAGGCCGTGCTCAACCTGCTCGACAACGCCATCAACTACAGCGACCCCGGCCAGCCCGTTGAGATCGTCGGCCGGGAGCACGAGGGCGAGGTGCTGATCGAGGTCCGCGACCAGGGCTGCGGCATCGCGGTCCACCACCAGACGCGCATCTTCGAGCGCTTCTACCGGGTGGACAAGGCGCGCAGCCGTGACGCCGGTGGCACCGGCCTCGGCCTGGCTATCGTCAAGCATATCATGCAGGTGCATGGCGGTTCAGTCACGGTCGCCAGCGAAGTGGGTAAAGGCTCGGTCTTCACCCTCCACCTGCCCCTGCCCAAGCCGCAGAACGCTCGTACCGACTGACCAGCTCATTCGTCACCCTGGCGCCGCGTGCCGGCAAGTGCGGCAGACCGTCCTCATCTACCGCAAAACCCGGATGCAGGACCTGATCGCCACCACGCACCTCACGCTCAAGCGCGTGCGTAAGGACGGCCTTAAGCGTCGTGCGGCGGCGTAGAGCCACAGCTTTCGCCTGGCGGAGGAGGGCGTCCGGAAGTTCAATCGTCGTCTTCATATGGGTTACCGTATGGTTCTACGGCTGGATAGCAAGCGAAGCCGTCCCACCGTCAGGGCCGTTCATGAAAGAGCCCCCCGCTAGGCCTGGCAGGCGCCCGCCATGACCCCGCTTGCCTCCCTGGAGCCCGCGCTGCCAGCGCCCGTCCCGGGCGGGTTCGCGGTATCCGCCGTGGCCATGGAGCCCGCGATGCCAGCGCCCGTCCCGGGCGGGTTCGCGGTATCC
>CAIZKT010000494.1:0-6089 GCA_903933565.1 uncultured Victivallales bacterium
CCCTTCAGGGCTCAATCCGCGCTGTGGACGGGTTACCCAGGGCGTTGCCCTGGGCGCCCAAAGCGCCCCTTTGGGGCTGGAGACCTCGGCCCATCCCTATTGCACAGGTCGCTCTTTCTTGAAAGCGCTCACCCCCTTCCCCGACTGCACCTCCCACACCCGTACCGTGCCATCGTTACTGGCCGAGCAGATCCGCTTCCCATCCGGCGAGAACACCACGCCGTTGACTCGGTCAGTGTGGCCGCACAGGGTGAGCAGATCGGCCTGGCAGCGGCGCATCAGGTGGCCCCATTCCCCATCGCGCAACGGCGGCGGCGTCTGGCCTGCCTGACGCCGCTTTCATCTCTGCGCCCAGCCAAAGCGGTGTCGCCGTCGCTTTCGCGGCCTTGCCACCGCAGTCCAAAAGCGCCCGCCGACGGTCAACGCGCCGACTGTTTCCCAGTGAGGCTCTCGATGGCGACGCGGATGGCCGCAGTGCGAGCCACGGCCTCATCCGGAAACGTAAACGTGTTCTTCGAATACTGGGCCATCACGGCTGCCAGCGCCTGGCGCTTGCCTTCGGCGTCCTCGATGAGGTGGGCCGTGCCCGTGCCCATCACGCTCTGATAACGGATGCCCCAGTGGCAGGCCTGTTCGGCTTCGATCAGGTTCTCCATGAGGTCGAACGCGAAGCACACCCGCGGGTTGCGCCGGATCAAGTCCAGCTTGCGGCCCTGCGGCGCGCAATGGAAGTAGAGCGCCTGCCCGTCATAGCCGAAGCTCAGCGGGACAACATACGGCGCCTCGCCGTCGACCAAACCTAGGTGGCAGACCTGGGCCCGCCGGATGATGTCGTCCATGATGGCACGGTCCGTGATCTCGCGTTCGTAACGTCTCATGGTCGTTCGTCCCGTCTTGTGTCAGGTGCTCTGGTGAGGTAGCCTGGCAACATACCCAGCCGACCCCTACCCGTCTACGCGCTTCGCCGGACCACCTGACAGGCAGACCGCAGTTCTCATACCAGCGTTGACCGCGGCGCTATCGGCCTGTAGATTCAAGGCCGGGAAGGGCAGACACACCGCGGTGGCCCGCACCATGCACGGCGGCCCCAGGGTGCCGCATCACTCTTTCTGGTGGAGTCAGGTTATGCACAACGGGAAACCCACGGACCGGAGCGAAGCCGAGACGGTTTGGCTGCTTCCCCCCGGCCAGCAGACTCTGCCTGATGATCTCGGCCTGACTCTCTCCGGCGTCTTGGTGCCTCTGCGCCCCCGGCGGGAGTGGCTCACGTTCTTCGATACCTACGACTGGGAATTGCACTTCAGCGGCCTGGTACTGCTGCAGGCTGACGGTCGGCTGCTGCTCTGTCGTCCCGGTGGTTGTTCCAGCGATTCGGCCCTGGCGGTCCTCCCCTGGAAGGGCCTCCCGCCCGCTTCCGTTACGGCGTTGGGAGACAGTGCTCTCCGGCGTGAGGTCGAGTCCGTGGCCGAACTGAGGGCGTTGCTGCCGGTGGCCCGCGCCTGCCGACTGGTCCAGCCGACCGAGTACCGCGATGCCGCCGGCATCGTCGTGCTTGGCCTACGCCTGGAGAGCTTCTACCGGACCAAGCGCTGCGCGGAGCCCTTTCTGACCGTGCTGCGCCTGTCGCCGCGCCAAGGCTCAGCCGCGGACCAACGCGAGTTCTGCAACCGCCTGCTCGAAGTGGGTTTGCAGGTGGTAGACGCCGTCAGTCGAGGCGCGGTGCTACCCCATCTCTGTGCCCTGCCTCGGCACGAGGAGATCCAGCCACGGCTGCAACATCCGCCCTCGGCCCCGTGTCGGCAGGCGGTGTTCGACCTCGCGGCGGCCATGCTGACAGCCACACGCCACTACGAGGCCGGAATTGCGGCCGGCGTCGAGATCGAGTGCCTGCACCGCTACCGCGTCCTGCTGCGGCGCACCCGCTCGCTGCTCGGCTTGATGAAGGGCGTTCTGCCGAGTGACGACATGCAGGTTTTGCGCCTGGAGTTAGCCCGGATCGCGGCGCGGACCAACCGTCTGCGTGACCTGGATGTCTTCCTGGCTTCACTGCCCGACTACGAAGCCCTGCTCCCCGAGCCGTTACGGCCGGGTTTGGCAGGGGTGACCGCGCAGGCTCGCCGCGAACGCGGGCTGGAACGCGGCCGTGTCCTCAGCCTGCTGCGCTCGCGGGATTACGCCTCCCGCCTGGCCCGTCTGGCCGCGACCTTCGCGGCGCCGGACGACTATCCGCCCACGCCGCTGGCGGGCGAAGCGCTGGGCCAAGCCATCCGCCAACGCCTCTGGAGGCAATGCCGGAGCGTGGTCAAGACCATCCCCGCCGTCCGCACGAGCGCCACCGCCGACGGCGACCTGCATCGCCTGCGCCTCCGCGTCAAGCGGGCCCGCTACCTGCTGGAGATCTTCGGCGGCCTCTTCGACCCGGATGCAGTCAACCTGCTGGCAGCACGCTGCCGACAGCTCCAGGCTGTGCTCGGGGAAGTCTGCGATCTCGGCGCCCAGCAAGAGCATGTCATGGGGCTGCTTGAACGGCGCGGCAGCGCCGCGGCAAGCGTACACGAAACCGCGGCCGTAGGGGCGCTGGCCGGCGCCTTGTTCGCCCGCCAGAAGCAGGCGCGCAAAGCCGTGACCCGGCAGCTTGAGCGCTTCCTGGGGCGGAAAACCCGCCTGGCCATCCGCCACTTCCGCGCCGCCGACGCGGAGACCGCAATCCCCTGAACCGCGCTAGGAGTTCCCATGGCCCGCCGATCATCCCGCCCTACCGTCCCGACGCCGCCTCTCCGGCTGTGGTTCGAGGAGCCGGCGACGCACTTCACCCAATCCCTGCCCCTGGGCAACGGCCGCCTGGGGGCCATGGTCTTCGGCGGGATGGAGGAGGACCGGATTGTCCTGAACGAGATCTCGCTGTGGTCGGGCTCGCCGCAAGAAGCGGACCGGCCCGATGCGCACGAGTTCCTGCCGGAGATTCGTCGGCACTTGCTCGAGGGCCGACCCATCGAGGCTCAGCAGCTCGTCCATGAGCACTTCACCTGCGCCGGCCCGGGTTCGGGCCACGGTCGCGGCGCGCATGTGCCCTTCGGCTGCTACCAGGTTCTGGGTAACCTGCGCCTGCGTTTCGCCGAGACTGGGGAGGCTCGAGACTACCAGCGCGAACTCGATCTCGACCGCGCCACCGCCCGCGTCACCTACAGCCAGGGCGACCGAGCCTGGGCTCGGGAGTACTTCGTCAGTGCTCCGGCGCAAGCGCTGGTGATTCGGCTAAGCGCGGCGGCGGCAGGCGCGCTCTCCTGTGAGATCAGCCTGGACCGCCCCGAGCGTTTCCTCACCCGCGCGCTGGCCCAGGCCGACCTGGAGATGACGGGCCAACTCGATGACGGCCGGGGCGGCGGCGGCATGCGCTACGCCGCGCGCTTGCGGGTGCTGGCCCAAGGCGGCTCGGTCAGTGCTGCTGGCGACCGCCTGCGGCTCAGTGGCGCCGACACGGCGCTGCTCATCCTGACCGCGGCCACGGACTACCGCGGTTTCGCCGGCCGCCAGACCGCCGACCCGGTCGCTGCGGCGGCGGCCGACCTCGAGAGAGCCGCCGCGTTACCCTATGCAACCCTGGTCCGCGAGCACTGCCAGGACTTCCAGTCCAGCTTCAGGCGTGTTCGGCTCGAACTGGCCGACGGGCGCGCCGAGAGCGCCACCGCGGCGGCGCTGCCGACACCCCGACGCCTGCTGGCCTTCAAAGAGGGCGGCACGGACCCGGCCCTGGCGGCGCTGTACCTCCACTACGGCCGTTACCTGCTCCTCTCCTCATCGCGTCCTGGGGGGCTGCCGGCGAACTTGCAGGGGCTCTGGGCCGAGGAACTCGAGACGCCGTGGAATGGCGACTACCACCTGGACATCAATGTACAGATGAACTACTGGCCCGCCGAGGTCTGCGCCCTGCCGGAGTTGCACGAACCCATGCTCCGGCTCATCGCCTCGTTGCAGGAGCCCGGCGCGCGCACCGCGAGAGCCTACTACGGGGCCCGGGGCTGGGTGGCGCACGTCATCACCAACGTCTGGGGCTACACCTCGCCGGGCGAGCATGCGAGTTGGGGCGCCACTGTCAGCGGCTCGGCCTGGCTCTGCGAACACCTGTGGGAGCACTATGCCTTCAGCGGCGACGAAGGCTATCTGCGCTGGGCCTACCCGATCCTGAAGGGCGCGGCCCTGTTCTACCTCGACCTGCTGGTGCGCGAACCGGCGCACGGCTGGCTGGTCACCGCTCCCTCGAACTCGCCCGAGAACAGCTTCCGCCTGCCCGATGGCCGCACCGGCCAGATCTGCCTGGGACCCACGATGGACATGCAGCAACTGCGGGAGCTGTTCGGCAATTGCCTGCGCGCCGCCGAGGTGCTCGGGGTGGACGAGGCCCTGCAAGCCGAGTGGCGTGACAAACGAGCCCAGCTGGCTCCCAACCAGATCGGGCCGGACGGCCGCCTGCAAGAGTGGCTCGAGCCCTACGAGGAGCCGGAACCACAGCACCGCCACGTCTCGCTGCTCTACGGCCTCCATCCTTACTGCGAGATCACCCCGGAAGGAACCCCGGCACTCGCCGAAGCCGCCCGCCAGGCGCTGGCACGACGTGGGGATGCGGGCACGGGCTGGTCGCTAGCCTGGAAGGTCAACTTCTGGGCCCGCCTGCGTGATGGCAACCACGCTTTCCGCATCCTGCACGCGCTGCTGAACCCGACGGGTGATATGGGCTTCCAGTATCGCGGCGGCGGCGCGGGCTCGTACGCCAACCTCTTCTGTGCCCATCCGCCCTTCCAGATCGACGGCAACTTCGGCGGCTGCGCGGGCATCGCCGAGATGCTGTTGCAGAGTCACCCGCGGATCGGCGAACCGGGGGAAGCGCCGCTGCTGCGGCTGCTACCGGCCCTGCCCGACGCCTGGCCCGAGGGCAAGGTCGAGGGCCTGCGGGCACGCGGCGGCTTTGCGCTGGACCTCTCCTGGTCCGCCGGACGGCTGCACCGCGCCCGAATCACATCCCTCCGCGGCGCGCGGTGCCACCTCGAGGACCGCGATGCAGCCTGGACCGTGCGCTACACTAATGGTCGAGAGGTCCCAACCCGGCGCGAGGGCGGGATCCTGGTTTTCCAGACCCGGCCCGGCGCGGTGTACCTGATCAAGACGCGGGAGCCGTAGGCCTCTCGGATCTGCCCTGTCCCAGGTTTAGCGTTTCCCTTCGACCCGGTCAGCCAGGTGGTCGAAGCGGCGTTGCAGGCGCCTCAGAGTGAGCCGAGACACCACTTGGATGACCACCATCGGGCCGACGAGGTAGAACAACCCCACCAGGCACAACCCCAGCCCACCGAGGACGGTCCGGTCCACCGGGTTGCGCAGCAGGCCTTGTACCAGGAGTAGAAAGCCCAGCGGCAGGACCACAAAACCGGCAGTGATCATGCCCAGCAGTACCAACAGCCCGCAGTACGCAGCGAAGCCGTCACGGACGCCGGGCACGATCTGCCGAATCCCATCCGCCGCAGCCGTCCTTCCGCGTTGAACCACACCCAAGCCCCGAACCAGTGTGGGAACCACCTTCGCCAACGCCGGTAAACGGCCCCAGAAGGATGAACTCATGGTCTGCGCCTCAATCGCGCTTGCGGGCAATGAGGAGCCCAGCAACCAGACCGGCGAGGACTCCTACGACGGCAGCCCCGGCGATGTAGTGGTAGGGCTTCTCACGCACGCTCTGGTCGACCTTGCTGCCCATTTCCCGGCAGCTCTGGCCGATCCGCGAATCCGCCAGCGCGGCCTTGAGGCGCTCGATGCGCGCCCTCAGTCCCGCCGGAGTCTCCTGGCCCACGTCGCCAATGTCTTCGGCGGTCTCAATCGTAGCGGTCTTGTCTGCCATAGTCACTCTCCTGCTGAAATGAGACTTCACCATGAAGCCCTCACACCGTCCATGGACACGTACCGCGGCGACGGGTTGCGCCGAGGCGCGGAACGGTGCTATCTTTTCGACCTGTGCAATAAGGGAGTCCGCCTGGAGCGCTGAAGGCGCGCGACCATACCAGCCCAGGGCAACGCCCTGGGAATAGGATAGTTATGGGATTGAG
>CAIZKT010000495.1:0-2089 GCA_903933565.1 uncultured Victivallales bacterium
CCCTTCAGGGCTCAATCCAGCGCTGTGGACGGGTACCCAGGGCGTTGCCCTGGGCTGGTCTGGAACGCCCCCTTGGGGCTGAATACCTCGGCCCATCTTTATTGCACAGGTCGCATTTTTTTCACAGCTTCTCAGGTCCTGGGGTTCAGTCCGCCGCGGCGGATCAGCCAAGCCCCCGGCTTGGGGGCCGGACATACCGATATGCGAACCGCCCTACCCCCCCTCGACCCTCTGCTGCCAGAGCCCCTCCCGGCGCTGGGGTCTGCCCCCTATGGCCAGGCGGGGTTGCCGAGGAAGCCATCGTTGAAGAAGATTGACTGGTAGCCCTGCTCGGTGACGTACCGCAGCGCCGCTTCCACCCGTTCACGGTGGTCGGGGATGTAGTTGCCGTAGTAGTCGTAGAAGTACTGCTCGTGGGTCGCCAGGCTCAGCGTGTCGCGGTAGGCCGGGTTGTTGCAGGCCGCCGCCATCTGGGGGACGACCGCATCCAAGCGCACCAGGTTGGCGCAGAAGTCCGTCTTGCTGAAGGCCAAGCCCTGCTCCAGGTCGTAGAGCACTCGCTTGCGCTCCAAGTACAGCGCCGTCTCGGTGTCCTGGAAATAGCCGATGTCCGCGGTCCTGAACTGGATGTCCGGCTCATTCTCCGGCGCCCGCTCGCCAATGAACCCGCCCGTCAGAACCTTGACCCCACGCCTGACCAACACCGGCAGTGCCCGCGGATGTACCATCGCCCAGTGAATCACGACCGGCGGGTAGAACGTCTCCTCCCCGGCAAAACGCGCCACTTCGGCCTGCATCTGGTCGTAGTCCGCGGCCAGTTTCTTGCCATCGGGCTGCGCATAGGGCCGGTCGGGAAATTCGGAATACGCATGGAAGGACAGCTTCAGCCAGTCGGCGTGGTCCCGCCACTCGCCTTTGTAGCGGTCGGGAAAATCACTCACGGTGAAGTCGTGATGATCGTTGTGGTAGAACAGGTTCAGCGTGAACTTCGTGCCGTACTCCTGATGCATCCGGCGCAGAAAGCTCAGGTAGAAGTGGTCGAACAGCGAGCGACAGCCCTGCTTGTAGATATCGGTCAGGAAGAAGGAGTTGTCGTCCGTAAAGAAGTTATAGCGCTTGAACGACTTCTTGTCCCACACCACCCGGATCTGCCGCCGGCTCTCGCCCTGCTTGTTCCGGCTCGAAACGACGAGGTCGTTGAACGGTTGGGTCAGCCTCACCGGCGCCTTGAAAGAGCGGCCGACCAGCTCGGTCCTGGCCCCATTGACCTGCACCAGCGAGCCGGGCTCCGCCAGGCCCTCAACCTGGATCACCAGGCCGTCCTCATGCTCGACTCCATCGCCCGCATTGACGACCGCTCCATGACGCAGATGGGTCAGTTCCAGCATGGCCCTACTCCTTATAGACATCCTTCAGGATTCTGACGGTTGCCTCGACCAGTTCCTGTCCGCCCGCGGGCGACACCTGATTGCAGTACAGACTGGCGCTGTAGCCCTTACCCCAGGCGCCGCGCTCGGTCGTGACGTAACCGGTGCAATCGGTCGGCGTTCCGGCCAGTTGCACCACAAACGTCTGGCTGAAGGGGCTGCGCGCCTGGATCCGGTGCATGTAGTCCATGTAGAGTTCGAAGCTGTTGGATGCAAAGGCGATGTCGCCGATACGGATGACGTGCAGCTCCATCTGGAGTTGGGGCTGCGCGGCCTGCTCGGCGTAGCGCTGCAAGATGTCTTTGCAGCGGTTGCGCCGGGCGACAAGAATGGAGTCGTGGATGAGCCGTTCCCGCGGCGTGCCCGCCGACGCGAACGCCACCTGGTTCAGCTCCGCAAGCTGGGTGACCTCGCTGCTGTACTCCTCGTCGGTGATGAAGCGGCGGCTCAGAGCGATGGTCTCGACCACGTGCGCCAGCGGCAGCGCCGTGCGGATGTCCTGCTTCGCCCAGGCCAGCACTTCATCGAAGGCGCCGACGATGCGCTCCGCGATGTCTTTGCGTGCGGAAAGTTCGCGCGCCGCGTCCGGGGAGTCTGGGCCGTACTTGAGGCGGAAGCGGCGCTCCTGTGCCTTCTTGTAGTGGAGAATGCGTGGCGCCAGG
>CAIZKT010000496.1:0-4543 GCA_903933565.1 uncultured Victivallales bacterium
ACTCAGGTCCTAGGGTTTCAGGAAACGGCGAGACGGCGAGACGGGGAAACGGCGACTGGAGGAGACGGACAGGGAGACTGGCGGAGAAGAAAACAGGGTTCAGGGGTCAGCCAAGCCCCCTGCTGGTGCCGGACCTACCGGAATGAGACGTGCCGAGGCGGTTCCCATTCCGATCCGGCCGGGACGCGCCGGATCGCCTGGAGGGCGGCCTTGCGTGGCCGCCGCGGCGCCGACGCAGCGGCGCCCTCCAACGCCCTTCGTCCGCCGCTCGGAAGAAGAAACAGCCCTGGTGGCCCGGCGGGGCGAAGCGGGGTGAAGCACGAGGCAATCATGGGACTAAGGATGAAGACGAAACACCTCGCAACACTGGCTCTGGCAACCCTGGTTCACACCGCGTCAGCGCAGCCGGCAGGCGGGCCGGCGGACCCTCCCGCGGACAAGCCCACGGAGGTGAAGTGGTATCCGGGCCACTATCTGACCTTGGCGTCAAACCAGCCGCGGGAAGGATGGCGGGAGATTGCCGACAAGGAACGGTTTAGCGGTGGGCAGCGGATCTACACTTGGCGGCAGTTGGAGCCGACGGCGGACGCCTATGACTTCACGGCCATCGCTGCCGATCTGGCCTATCTGCGCGGGCAGAATCAGCGCTTGGTCCTCGAGGTCTGGGACAACTCCTTCCTCGGCGAGCCGGCCCCCCCTGTCCCCGACTACCTGCTGGATGCGGCCTACAGCGGCGGGATCGCGCGCCCCGCGGCCAATCCCAAGGTGGTCCGCACCAAGCGCTGGGTGCCGGCGGTCATGGACCGCTATCTGCTCCTGGTGCAGGCGCTGGGAAAACGGTTCGATCTCGACCCGCAGTTCGCTGGGTTCATCCACACCGAGACCGCGATGGAGATGAAGGGGCAGGGGTTCGAGGATTTCAGCGGTGCCGCCTACGATGCGCAGATGCGCCGCCTGGTGACGGACAGTCGCAAGGCCTTCCCGAACACGCCGGTGATCGTGTTCGGGAACTGGTACTCGTACAGGGGCAGCGAGGGGCTCGCCGACCTGGCCAGGCTGGCGCAGGCGGCCGGCGTCGGCTGGGGTGGTCCTGACCTCTGTCCAGGAAGTAAGATCTGGGGCTACGACATCCTGCGCTCCTACGCCGGACAGATGCCCTTGGGGCTCTCGGCCCAGTGGGACTCCTACAAGGGCGCCTGGACCGTGCCGCAACTGCTCGACCTCGCCACCCAGGAACTGAAGCTGAACTTCGTGTTCTGGGGTTACTTTAACCGGCGCAAGAGTGGCGGTCTGTCGTTTGCCGAGGACGTCCTCCCTGGGATCAACGCCTACAGCGGAAGTCTGGTCACGCAACGCCCGGCCAACCTGACCCGGTCAGGCCGGGACCTGGGTGAGGGCAAACAAGGAGAATCCATGGACCCGAAACGCACGACCCTCGCGGCGGTTGCTGAGGCGCATGGCGCGCTCTGGAGCACGCGCATCGACCGGCACGGCGTCATTCTCGACTTCGTCGGCGAGCTGCCGACCCCCGAGGATTGCGCCTTGGGTCGGCCGAACTCTATCGGCTGGTGGAGCCCGATCGAGAACGGGCCCATGTTCACGGGGCTATACCTACCCGCGGCCTGCGAGCGAGCTCGCCGCAGCGGTGACCCCAGCGACAAGGCCAAGGCGCGCCGGCTGGCCCAGGGCCTGCTCAAATGTGCCTCCGTCTCCGCCGTGCCCGGCTTCATCGCCCGCGGCCTGGGCAGCGACGGCGCCTGCCACTATCCCCTCGGCTCCGACGACCAGACGCACCCGTGGTTCTACGGCCTTCATGCGTACGTCACCAGCGGGCTGCCCAGCGCCGAGGAACGCCAGCAGATCGTGGCCAAGATGACGGAGGTCGCCGGCGTACTCGAGAGCAGCGGTTGGCGCTGCCCCTGCGACGGGGCCTTCAAGGGCCAATTCCGGGGCGGCTTCAGCGGGCACCTGTTCCGCGACGCGGTCCGCTACCTCTTCCTGCTCAGGGCCATGTATGACGTCACGAGGGACCCCGTCTGGCTCGACCGCTACCACCAGGCGCTGGCGGAACGGCCTGCCAAGAGCGACGTGACGCGGGCCGAGATCTGCGCCGTCGGCTATGGCCACGACCGTGAAGCGATCAAGGGCATTGATGAAAACTCGCTCTGGATCTACGTCGGCTCCCAGGGCTCGCTGGCGCGGCTCGCGGCCCTGGAGACGGATGAGGTCACCCGGACCGCCTACCGCGCCGGTCTCGCCGCTAACCTCAAGAACTGCCTGCCCGCCATCGAGGCCTACACGGGGTTCGACAACGCGGATACGAAAGTCTTTGGGAATGCCAACTGGCGGGCCGTCTACACGACCTGGTTCCCGCAACCGACCCAGGCCGACGCCCAGAAGCTCTCCGAAACCGGAGATAAAGAGAAGAAAGGCGCACGGAAGCACTACGAGGCCAAGTACATGCGGAACCCACTCGCGGCCGCAGCCATCATCGCCCTGGCCGGCGACGGCACGGGCCGCGAGGCCGTCGAGCGTGCCCTCTGCCACTACGACTACGCCAAGCTCAACATGTCCGAGTTCTTCCTGGCCGAGTGCGCCTACTACGCCTTGCCCGAACCCCCGCCACGGGCGGCCCTCGACTAAGCACAACGGGACCTGGCGCGGGGACGGTTGGCGGTCACGAATGACCCCGGACCACGCTACCGCAATTGCTCGCGGATGACCGGCACAAGCAATTCAGCGACGAGCTGATGGCCCTTGTCGTTCGGGTGCATGCCATCGAGCAGCAGGGAGTCCGGGTGGTTCGCAGCGAAGACATCGTGGACCTCCACCAAAGGCACCACGAGCTCGGCCGCGAGCTTGCGGACGACGTCGTTGTAGTGCGAGAGCACGGGTGCGTCGAAGCCATCCACGTCGTCGGGACGGTAGGGTGGCTTGCCGTACAGGTCGCGCAGCGGGTTGGTCCAGCGGGTGGGGTTGGTCGTCATCAACACCGGCTTCACCTTCTGCTCGCGTAAGGCCGCCACCATCCAGCGCAGGTTCGCCTCATACTCGGCCAAGGACACCCGCGACACCGTCGCCGGCGGGTTCCTCCAGACGTCGACCGCCGCGTCATTGAGGCCGAACTGGAGCACCACCAGGCTCGGCTGGTGGGCCAGCACGTCAGCGGCCAGGCGCTCGCGGGCGTTCTTCGTAGTGTTGCTGCCCACCCCGGCGTTGTGTACGGACAGCGGCAGAGGGCTGCCTTGGAGCGCATCCTGCACGCGCTCGGCATACACCTTCTCCACCGCTCCGGGACGCACCGCCGTGGTGGAGTCGCCGAACATGATAATGCCGCCCGGTTTCGGGGGCGGTGGGACCGGCACGACGTGGATGGGCAGGTCGCCGCGGTCGAGGTCGGCCAGGTTGAGCTTCAGGCGCAGGCCGCCTTGCATGGTGGTGATCCACAACTCCCCGGGTCGACGCTCGTAGAGATACGGATACGACACGCGACCTTTGAAGCCGTAGTTGCCGGCGATGGCCTTCGGCGGTGACCAGGTGGCGCACTCGTCCGCCGAGAAGGCCAGGAAAAGCTCCTCGCGGCTGCTGCCGCTCTGCGGCTGATGGCGGGGCGGATGGTTCCACAAGACCGCAATGCGCCCGTCCGCCAACCGCGCCATCTGCGGGCAGCAGGTGACCGATTTCAGCGGCGAGGGCTTGAGCTCTTCCCAGAGCAGCCCCCCATTGTGCGACACGGCTTCGTAGAGCCAGCCGGTCTCGGTGCGCAGCAGTTGGTAGAGTGAGCCGTCCTGGCGCTCGACCACGGCGCCCTCGATGGAGCCGGCGTGGTCGTGGCGCCCCTGGCCGATGTCGAGCACATTGCTGCGCTGCCAGGTCACGCCCTTGTCGTCGGAGACGAACACCACCGTGGCATGCCGCCAGGCGGGAATGATCTCCTGCCCCACAAGCACGATGCGCCCGCTCTTGGTCTCGATCAGCGAGTGCAGGCAACCGCACCAGGGCCGGTTGAGCAGGATGGGCTCCTCCCAGGTCTTGCCGTCGTCGAGACTCCGGCACACGTAGATGGGCAGCACGAAATCCCGCCAGTCCGCCTCCTTCCCGCCCCAGTTCCAGCCCGGCGGAGACGCCTGCTCGGCCAGGTTCATCCACGCGGCGAGCACCACGCCGTCACGCGTGCGCAGCAGAGCGCGCTCGTTGCTGACGCGGTACTTCTTCGCCTCGCGGAAGAGGGGCGTCGCGCTCCAGGTCTGGCCCTCATCGCGACTGTGCAGCGCCTGCTGCGTGTCGACGCACAGCACCCCGCCATCGCCCGTGGTGACAAACGGCCCTTGGTGGGTGAACGGCAGCGACACGGCCTCGGGGTGCAGCATGAGAGTGGGCTCCTGGGCCTTGGTCGGCGCGGCGGTCAGGCCAGTCGACAGCAGGGCCGTGGCAAGGACGATCAGGCAGCGGCTCGCGCTTCGTTTCATAATGGAGTTTTTCTCGACCTGTGCAATAAGGAAGTCTGTCTGGAGCGCTGAAGGCGCGCCGCCATACCAGCCCA
>CAIZKT010000497.1:0-3814 GCA_903933565.1 uncultured Victivallales bacterium
CTGGAGCCGGCGGTCTCCGCCGTAATCTTGTGGAGCCGGCGGTCTCCGCCGTATCCCCAGCCGCCGTGTCTCGCCCGAAGATACCGCGAACCAGGCCCCGGTGGGTCCTTGGCATCGCGGGCTCCAGGCCGAATCCCGATGCAACCCACCCTCCCCTGGAGCCGGCGGTCTCCGCCGTAATCTTGTGGAGCCGGCGGTCTCCGCCGTATCCCCCGCCGCCGTGTCTGCCCTACCGGGCCAGGCGGCCTAGGCGTGGCGCCGCCACGCTGAATTCGAGGCGTTCGCCGACGCGCCCGTGGTAGCCACCCCAGCCCAGCCGCAGTTCGACCAGCTTGGCGCGGTCCAGCACGCCGTCGCCCGCCTTGTTCCAGGGCACCGGCTTCAAGCGGTCCCAGGGCACCCAGGCGTGCTGCAGGCCGGCCTCGTTGAGCGCAAACCCCAAGGGCGCCAGGAACTCACCGCCATCGGCCTCGACCGCAAACAGGTACGCCTGGGCCGCCACGCTCTGTCCGGTCGGCACGTCCATATCCACCACGATGAAGTCTGCCTGTGAACCCTCCACGGCAGGGCTGAAACGCAGCCGCAGGAAGAGGAAGGTATCGACGTCGCTGGTGCGGACCTGCCCCACCACGCGCCAGCCCGGCTGGCCGTCTGGCAGAGTCGTCGTCGCGACCGGTTCGGCGGCGACGTGCTCGCCCGGGGTCAGCTCCACGGTGCTGACGCTCAAAGCGGCCTCGGCCTCCACCTTGACGCCGCCGCCGACGGCGGTCAGGAGCTGCCGCTCGCGTGCCTGCGGCCAGCGCAGCACCACGGCGTCATAGGCATCGAGGTCGAGCTCGACCTCAGGGCCGGGGAGCGCGGTTCGAGTGCCGCTCTCGGGGTCCCAGGCCTCGCCGGCGCCGCTGGCGGCGAGCACCACCCGGCCGCGAAACGGCGCTGGGCTGTCGTTGATCACGAGATAGACATCGGTCCCGTCGAGGCGGCGGTGCGTCGTCCGCAACGGCGCGCCGGCCGGAATGCGCACGTCAGGCTCCAGCAGGCGGTCCAGTATGCCCGGCAAGAGTGACTCCATCCCGGGCGGAAGAAAGACGCCAGTGCCGCCGCCAGGCGCGGCCTGGATCGTCGGCCCCGCTGCCGCGCCGAACCATTCCCGGCCGGCCGCCACGACCTCGGCCGAGGGGAATTCGCGTTCGCTATTCGCGGGCCGCAGCGCCAGGCCGATGACCATACCGCCAGCCCGGTGAAATGCCGCGACCTTGTCCCAGGCCGCCGCTGGCAGGGTTTCCACCCCCGGCAGAACCAGCACCTTCCAGCGCAGATTGCCATGTACCAACGCGCCCCCGTCCACCCTGGCGTCGGCCAGTGCCTGCGCGTCGATGATGGTGACATCACGACCCGCGGCAAACAGCGTCTCCAGCGCGCCGAGGTAGGCCTGTTCGATGCGACTGGCGGCCGGGTTCCGGCTGGCCGAATGCGGGGCGGGATCGTAGTGCGGCCAGAGGCTCTCGACCGGGTAGACAACCGCGATATCGGCCACCTGGTACCCACCACGGACGGCGGTGCAGCAGCGTCCGACGTACTCATTGAGCCGGATCAACTCCGAGCCTGTCAGTCCGGCGAACGAGTAGTAGCTGGTGATGGTGTTGATGCCGCCGACCACCAGGCGGTTGAGGGTGCCACGAATCTCGGGCAGGCTCACCTGCCGTACCGGCCGCTGATCGCCGGGCGGACGATAGCGCTGAGCATGGTCGGAGGTCTCCGACATGGTCAGGGTTCGCCCTTCGAGTTCGGCCACGCTGGCCGCGAGCCGGGCGCTGGCCCAAGGCACCTGCGGCGGCAGGCTGGTGAGGCAATCGATCCCCGGCGCATCCAGGTCGCGCAGGCAGGCAAAGAGGCTGCCATAGAGGGGGACGTGCAGGCGCAGCCCCTCCTCCGACAACAGATGGCCGCCGGCGGGCAGCTTGTGCGCCCGGCACCAGTCGCGGATGGGCAGCGTGAAGCTCGCCCGCACCAGCTCCGTTACCGTCTGCCAGAAATCATAGCGGACCCGTCGCGCCCGTGGCGTGTCGGCGACCGCCAGCGCGGCCAGCTCGGGTTCCAGCGGGTAGCCCCGACGGCGGGCAAACTCCGCCGGCAGGTTCGCCGCCCAGGGCAGCACGGCGTAGGGCATAGGAGAAAGGAAGGCACTCATCAGCGAGGGTTCGTCGGTGAAGGTCGCCTGGAACAGCGCGCCCAGGTCGGCGCCGAGTTCGCGGGCGTAGGCGGCGTGGGTCAATTCCAGGTAGCGCGCGGTGGGTTCCGGCAGCAGCAGGTTGGTGTAAGGCTGGTGTCGGTGGAGGTTCATGGCAGCGTGGGTGCCTGCATAGATGCGGTCGCGGGTGATCAGCAGCACCTGCCAGCGGCCGGGGGGCGGTGTCCAGCGCAGTTCGCCGTCGGCGATCTGTGCCGACAGGGGGACGGCCGCCTCGGGCGCCTGCCCCGCCGGATAGGCTGCGGCCAGCATGAGTGTCCCCGGCGGCAGCTTCAGGGTCAGCGGGCCGTCGGTCAAGGCACTGGCCACCAAGAGGCCTTCGGCTTCCCATTCGGGGTGTCCGTCGAGCACCTGCCCCCCCGCGGTGCCAGACGGGTAGCCCTTCTCATCGTAGAGCCAGAGCGCCATGCCGAGTCCGCGCGCCCTGGCTGTAACGCGGCGCAATTGGTCCCACGCCAATGGGTTGCGCAGGTAGTCATCGCCCCAGGCCACGTTGGTGACCACCCCGCCGAAGCCCTGGGCCCGCAAGTTCTCCAGCAGACCCACGTCAGCTCCCTCGCCCGACGGCCAGCCATGCACGATCTTGAGGATGCGCACCGATCCGGCCGGGTCGCGGAAACGCTCGTCGAACGGACGGTCTTCTGCGGGCAACGCTTTCACGATCATCTCCTTCTCGGGTAAGAGCGACAGCAGGGGCCCGACCAGTCCGCCCGGACCGCCCAGATCCCGGACCTGGACAGCGAGGGTATTTGCCTCACCGTAGCGCACCACGGCGGGCGGCACCGCGTAGCGCCGCGCTGCGGTCGAGGGTCGCGGCAGTCCCTTACCGGTCTCGCCGACGAGCTGACCGTTGACATAGGTGCGATCCACATCGTCCACACCCCCGAGAAGCAGCACCAAGGGTTCGCCCCGCCAGGCCGCCGGGATGACGACGCAGCGCCGGTACCAGGCCACGCCGTCGTAGTCCGACCACGGCATATCGCCCTTGGGCCGGGGCGCTTGGCCGGGCCGGGGATCGGTCACACCCTGCGGCTCCCAGAGCCCTGGCACCCGTAACTCGCGCCAGCCAGAGTCGTCAAAGGCGGGATTCTGCCAGCCCGCCGTCTCGCCGATCTCCTGCGGGTCGATGGCGAAACGCCACAGGCCCTCCAAGTTGCCCCTGGTTGCCGACAGCGTGGGAGCCTCGCCTAGCGCCGACCAGATGCCGGCGATGGTCGCAACCACCGCCGCCAGGCGAAGCATGGAGACGCGGTAACGGCTCTTGACTCTGATCATCGCGGTATCGCTTTCGTAGGCAGGCACCCCGCCAGGCAGGCCGCGGCCATCGTCCGACCGGCCGACGGCTGTGGCCCGGCGCCTGGAACGTAGCGACCCCCTGAGGCGAAGGCAAGGCGGGGCAAGTCAGCTCCGTAGGGGTTTGCTTGTATGAGACTTGCAGCAACCTCGTATGACCCAAAGCGCTTCCCATTCCGCCCCTCGTCCGCCGCGGCGGACGAAGGGCGTTGGAGGGCGCCGCTGCGTCGGCGCCGCGGCGGCCACGCAGGGCCGCCCTCCAGGCGATCC
>CAIZKT010000498.1:0-12115 GCA_903933565.1 uncultured Victivallales bacterium
CGCCGGCTCCAGGGCGGGGCGGCGCCAGGAGATACGGCGGAGACCGCCGGCTCCAGGGATGGGGGACGGCGCCAGGAGATACGGCGGAGACCGCCGGCTCCAGGGCGGGGCGGCGCTGAACCCGGCGCGCTTCAGGCCTAGATTGACAGCCCCGGCAGGTCCGAGTGGACCGTAATCCGGCCCGGGCCAGGGACCACTTTCGCGGCGAAATCATGGTGCAGGGTGACACTGGCGGAGGTCTGCAGTTCGATGTCCTTGTTCGCCACTCGGTTGAGAACCAGTTCCATCTCGCCGGGTTGGCTGAAGACGCTGCCCACGATGTTGATCTTGGTCTTGAGGTAATCGGGCATGGCCTGGTTGCCATGGAAGTGGATCGGGCTTCTCCTGAAGCTCGACGCCGAGATCGTCAGCACATCGACGGGCGTGCCGATGGAGAGAAAATCGCAGGTCTGGTCATGGAGCACCCGAATGCCGTCGAAGACCAGTTGTTCCTGTCGCGGGATGGCAGCCCCTGGGTAGTAGGAGCGGCTGTACTTATCGTTGTCGAAATGCACCGAGAACCCGATTCGCGGCTTGCGCAGGAAGATATCCCGGAAGACCACGTTCCGGACCCCGGCCGTATAGGTCACCTCATCCTGCACGAGGACCCAGGTGATGCCGTCCAACACGGCGCTGCCCCGGGGGTGAGTCGGCGGAGTCGTGGACTCGTAGGCGGTGCCATCGGCAGCGGCTCTCACCCGATAGAGTTTTCCCTGGGATACCACGGTATCGGACTTCTGCACCGCCATCCCCGGCTTCCAGTCGATCCAGGCCCCGGCGAGTATTCGGCAGAAGAAGCCGACCGGCTTCTTGCCGTCGTCCAGATCGTGGCAATTCTCGACCACGCCGTCCTCGATCCAGCCCAACTCGGGGTTGCCCACATCATAGTCATGGGCGTTCAGCGCCACGGCATCGTCGTAGGTCTCGAAACTGCCATTGCTGATACGGAAGCGCTTCCCCCGACCCAGATGGACCCCGTCTTTGTTCCCCTTGATGAGCACGTCGTTGATCTGGATATCCTCGAAGGTGCAGACGTGAATGCCGTACTGGGCAGCGCCCAAATCCAGGCAGCGGAAACGCTCAATGCGGAGATCCTTGACATAGAAGAATGCCAGTTGACCATGCAGACCAAAGACGTCCTTGAAGGTCCGCACGTCCATCCCATTCACCACCACCGACAACCCTTCGACCACAATGTTCTCATCGTAGGTCTTGGTCAGGGCGCCCCGGTTGAGCAACACGTGGCTGAATGGCCCCCGCTCGTCGACCTTCTTCAGGAAGACGTTGTTCGCAAACTCCAACGAGGTGTGCCCGCCGATGTACACCGTCCCTGCCATGCGGTACTCGCCCGGCCGGTCCACCACGACGGTGCCGCCCTGGTCGAGGGCCTGCTGCAGGGCCGCAGTGTTCTCCAGGCCGGTGGCCGTGGGGGAGAAGCCAAAATCAAATGCGTTCATGCGGGGTCTCCTGGGCTCACGCCTCGGACTCGTCCAGGCCGGTCGCCAGCCCGTCCAGGCTGACTAGGTTGTTGCGGCGGCGATAGTCCGCCAGCCCTTCGGCGCCGGCCTTGCCGGCCCACTCGGGCAGGCGCGTCCGGTTCGCCTTGAACTCAAACAGCGGCACGCCAAAGCCGCAGGCCGTGCTGCAGGATTCCATCTCCAGAACCATGATCTGCCGCTCGCCAGGCATGGCCGGGAAGTGCAGACGCAACCCCTCCCAGTCGGCGGCGCCCGGGAGCACCACCCGCCCCCGGCCGTAAAGACGCAGGATCAGCGGCTTCGCGTCGAAGCTGCAGAACATCAGGGTCATGCGACCATTCTGACGCAGGTGCGCCGCCGTCTCGTTGCCGCTGCCGGTGTGGTCGAGATAGGCCACGGTCCGCTCGTCGAGCACGCTCAGCGAGTCCAGGCCCTTGGGCGACACATTCAGGCGCCCCTCGTTCGGCGCTGTGGCCACGAAGAATAGCTTCTGCGCCGCAATGAAAGCCTGCAGGTCCGGGCTCAGAGATCCGTGAAGCGTAGCCATACGATCATCTCACTTTCTCGGCGCAGGTTGTCGCCGCCAGGTGCCCGTGGGCTCGACCCTCGACCCTCGAGCGGCAGGTTTCCACACCTTATCTTAGTGATCTTCGTGTTCTTGGTGGTGAATCATCCAGGCTAGGGCCGGAACGCCCGCAAGTCCCGCACAAGGACGGTGGCTGGCTCCCGGGGCTGACTGACGAAGACCTTAAAGGCCACAATCCGGGCCGGGTCCAGCGCGAAGCCGGGATTGCCGCCGTGAGACTTGCCGAAGGCGACCTTGAGGGTGCCACTCGCGCCTGGAGCGAGGGTGATGCTTTCGCTGTTCCATGGGCTGTCCTGCCAGTTGCCCAGGTTGTCCACCCGGAGGGAGAGGGTGACCTCGCTGGCGCCGCTGTTGATCAGGTCCACCTGAGCCCCGGCAAACCCCGACAGATTCCAGCCGCCCTCGGCCACGGGCAGGACAAAGGCGGGGTAGCCCTGGCTGGCGAGGAACTGGGCCTGCAGCAGCTTGGCCCCAGCGCGGTCGACGAGGCTGACCACGGCCCCCTCCGTCTGCAGCTCGGCCGCCTCGAGGCCCGCCGCCGGGCCCAGGATGAGGCCGTCGGGGCCCGGAGTGTTGGCGGCGACCACCCGGTCGGCGGCGCGAATCGGACCATCAAGATTCGAGGCCAGGTCCTGGCGCTGCCAGATACGGACGTAGTCGACCACGAAGTCGGCGGGAAGCTGCGCGTCGTCCACGGGGCTGTTGTCCCAGCCGCCGGTAACCAAGTACAGGATGGGGTACGAGGGGACGTTGGAGATGCGTTCGTTCTCCCAGCCTAACACCGGCACCCCGTTCGCATAGTAAACCACCGACGCGGGTGTCCAGAGCAGACCGGAGGTGAGGTAGCCATCGGCGTCAGGTTGCACATAGATCTCGCTGCTGCCGAGAGCCTTGTGTTCTTTGCCATAACCATCCCAGTGCATCGCGATGTTGTAGCGGCAGCTCCCCCAGCGGGTGAGATGCTCCATGATGTCGAACTCCATGCCGCCCTCGCCGGTGCTGCCGCGCTTCCACTGCGGTCCCAGGGTCGGGCCGCGGTCGGGCATCATCCAGAAGGCCGGCCAGAGCCCCGGCGCCGTGGGCAGCTTCAGGCGAGCCTCGAAGTAGCCATAGCGCTGGGCCCACTTGCCGCGCGTGTCGAGGAAGCCGACCGCATAGGGGGTGGAGCGGCGCTTGGGGTCGTCGTTCTCGGGGCCGTTCTTGCGCTCCAGGCGCAGGCGGGCGACGCCAGCGCCCACGATCAGGTTGTCCTGGCTGAAGTGGCTGACCTTGTCCCAGTAGTTCTCCGCGTAGAGGTTCCAGCGCTCGCGGTCGATGGCGGTGCCGTCGAACTCGTCGCGGAAGGTCAGGGTCCAGGCCCCCTCGACCGGGGGCCGTTGCCCCAGCCACGCGGGAGGCTGCACCGGCGTGACCAGAGCCCGGACCGCCTCGAGCAGAACCACCGCCTCGCCCGGGTGCCGCAGCGTGACGCGGAGGGCGTCGACTTTGTCGCTGGCGAAGCGAGTGCCGGTTCCCTTCTGGCCCTCGGGGTTCGTCTTGGTGACCGCGCCGACGGGGCCCTGCCACGGCCGCGCCGCCGCAAAGCCCAGCACGTAGTCCTGGACCGCGCCCGGCTCGAGCGGCGCCGGGGCCGCCACCGTGTCCGTGCCGTTGGCGCTGTCGCTGGTCAATTGCAGACTCGGGGTGACCGCTACCGTGCCGAGGTTGCGAAGCTGCACGCGGACCTCGCAGGCCCGGCTGAGGTCCCAGCGCCCGAGCGCCGGGCGAAGCAGCACCAGGTGGCTATCCCGGTTGCCCGGCAGGGTAAGTTGCAGGGCCTGGCCCGCCGCCTGAGTAACCGTCGTGGCCGTGGCCCCATCTCTGGCATCCACCTGCTTGGCCACATCGAGCTTCACGGCACCCCCGAGAAGGTAGCCGTCAACCGGCTTCACCCGCACCTCCTCAGGCCTGACCGGCGGCGCCTCAGCGGCCGCGCCGGCGGCGATCAGGGACTCAAGCCGGAAGGAGACGGGCTCCGTGACCTTGCCAGTGAACAGCAGCACCTGCACAACCTTTGCCGGGTCGAGCTTGTAGCCGGGCTTCAGGCCATGCTGGTAGCCGAAAACGACCTTGACCGTGCCCGTTTCGCCGGGCTTGAGGCGGATGCTCTCGGTGTTCCACGGGGCTTTCTGCGAGTCCCCCACATTGTCGACGCGCAGATTGAGGCTCAGCTCCCGCGCGCCCAGGTTGGCGATGCGTGCCTCGACGTGCCCGAACGCCGCGAGGTCCCAGGCCGCCCCCGCAGGCTTGATGCCGATCCCGGGATAGCCTGCCTCGCCAGCCGCGAGGCTGACGACCAGACCCGGCGCGGCCGGATCGTTGCTCTGGCTGAAGGTGACCTGTTCCGAGCTGGGCGCGCAGCGGGCGGCGCGGCCCGGCGCAGCCAGCTCGAGCAATGGCAGACTCTCGGCGGCCCGTATGGCCCCAGCCAGCCCGAGGACCTGCGCGGCCGCTAAGCCAATCAGAATGCGGGGAGGGCGTGCGCGTCTGGTCATGGTCGACTCCTTGCCTCGCGATGAACTCCGTCCAGTGGCGTGACCGGGAATTCCTCCCCGCTCCCACCTGTGGGCCGCGTACTCTACCCGCCCCCAGCGCGGCGGACCACCCCAGCCCCGCTGGCGACGTCATGCCCGTCGAGGCTGCTTGCCGCCTTGGAGCCCGCGATGCCCAGCCCGTTTCGGGCGGGTTCGCGGTATCCCCATGTACGGCGGAAGACCCGGCCAGGGCCGGCATCTCTGATCCGCCGCGCGCCGGACGCGCGCTGACCTGCGCCCAAATTCCTGTCCTGGGCTTGACCCAGGGTCTTTATGAGACCAAGTTAGGACCCCTTCTGTTGACGGGCCGCTCACGGCCTCACAGGGGACGTACAGAAGTCCCTTACCCTCGGTCCAAACGTTTGGGAGGCTGACTGAAATGCGCACGCAAGAACGTCGGAGCTTCACCCTGATTGAGTTGCTGGTGGTGATCGCCATTATCGCCATCCTCGCGGCCATGCTGCTGCCGGCGCTCGCCAAAGCCCGCATGAAGGCCAGGCAGGCGTCCTGCATCAGCAACGTCAAACAGATCAACCTGGCCAGCAAGATGTACATGCAGGACTCCGCGGATTGCTACCCGGACGGCGGCCAGTTCCCCCCGTTGGCAGGCCCTTGCGGCAACTCCAAGACCTGTGGTTTTCCCACCACGCATCACCAGTCCGGCGCCATGCACAAGCTGCGTTCCTACGTTGGTAACGACACCGTGTTTTACTGCCCAGCCACCACGACCGACATCAAGGCCGAGGCGGTCAAGGTAGTGCCCGTCAATGCCGCCTTCGGGATTCGGGATGGCATGACCGGTTGGGCGGGCTACGGGATGCTGTTCTCGAAGCAGACCGGCGTCGGGGCGCGCGATTGGTACAAGACCCCGAGCCGCTACTCGCCCCTGGAACCGCTGATCATCGACCAGTTTGCGGTTGCCGATCTGGGACCTGCGGGCTACGCCAACTGCGGCACGGTCCTGCCCGGCATGAGTCCGACCTTCCCACACGAAACGATCTGCATCGGCTATAACGACGGCTCGGCGGTGGCCCTGACGGTGCGCGAGGCGATGAACATCAGAGGTCGGCGTCTGGTCAAGGACATCATCTACGACCCGTGAGACGGTGCGCGCACCGTCGGCTCGCCGGCCGCGTCCAGACCGTGTCCTGTCCATGTTAAGAAACGGCACTTCGATGGCAAGAGGACTGTGGTTGGCGCTGTTGGCGCTGCTCGGGGCGTTGCTTACCGGGTGGGTAGTGATACGGGCCGACCGCGAACTACGCGCCGACTTGATCCGGCAAACGCGGTTGGTGGCGCAGGCCCTGAACGTCGAGCACGTTCGAGCGCTCCGCGGCACCGCGGCCGATCTGGAGAAACCCGAGTACCAACGGCTCAAGGAGCAACTCGCGGCCACCCGTTCGGCCTTCCCGCAATGCCGCTTTCTCTACCTCATGGGACGCAGAGAAGACCCGTCTGCCGCGGCGACAGGCGCTACGCTGTTCTTCTTCGTGGACAATGAGCCGACTGCCTCGCCGGACTACTCCCCGCCCGGACAGGTTTACGATGATGCTCCAGAGGTCTGCCGTGGGGTCTTCGCCACCCACACCGCTGCGATCGATGGGCCCACCACCGACCGCTGGGGCACCTGGGTAACGGGCCTGGTCCCGATCCATGACTCGCCTAAGCCCGGCGCCAGCCCGGCGCTCGGCCGCCAGACCGCCGCGGCCGACGATGAAACAGGAGCCGTCCTGGCTGTGCTGGGCATGGATATTGACGCCCGCGCCTGGAATGGCCTGCTGGCGCGCGCGGCCGGGCCGCCGATCGTGCTCACGCTGGCGCTGGCGACGCTGTTGCTGCTGGGCTCGACGCTGTTGGCGCGGCGCGCCCGGATCGTCGGCCTGCCGCCAGCCTGGATGCAGCGCCTCGAACCGGCTCTGGCGCTGGCGGTTGGACTGGTCCTGACCCTGTCCTCTGCCTGGATGCTCCACGAACGCGAGACCCATGAACGCCGTCTGGTGTTCGCGCAACTGGCTACCGACCGGACTGCGGCGCTGGCCGAAACGCTCCGCGATCTCCGCGGCATCGAACTGGAGAGCCTGGCCAGCTTTTGCGAGGAAAGCCCCACGGCCACCCCCGAGGAGTTCCGCCAGTTCACTGCCTTTCTGACGAAGAACCCGGTGATCCAGGCCTGGGAGTGGATTCCGGCCGTGCCCGCGGCGGACCTGACCCGCTGCGAGACCGACGCCCGGGCGGCCGGCTTGAAGGGGTTTGAAATCTGGCAACTGGACGCGCCCGGCAAGCGCGCGCCGGCCAGCGCTCGCGAGCTGTACTATCCCGTCTTGCAGGTGGCGCCCCTGGCGGGCAACGAACGCGCGCTGGGCTACGACCTCGGCTCGGAACCGCGGCGCCGGGCCGCGTTGGAGGAAGCGGCGCGCGCCGGCCTGCTCAGCGCCTCTGACCCCGTCTCCCTGGTGCAGGAAACGGGAAGCCAGAGGGGCGCGCTGATCTACCGGCCCGTGTTCGCCGACCTGGAACCGCGGCGACTGCGCGGTTTTGCCGTAGCCGTGCTGCGGCTGGGAACCCTGCTGCGGAGCGCGACGACGGACAACGCGACGCTTTTGGAGCTCTCTCTGCTGCGCCCGGGCGCGGCCCCTGAAACGCTGGCTACGGCCTGGGGTGCCGACCGCCCCCCGCCGGCCACCGGCCTCGCCCTGACGCGCCCCATCCTGGACTTGGGCAAAGCCCTTGCCGTGACCGCCCACGCCGGACCCGAGTTCATGCGTCTGCATCCGCGGCGGGCGGGGTGGATGGCGGCGCTGACGGGCCTGGTACTCACCGCCGCGCTGGCTCTGGTGCTTAGCTTGATGCTCCGGCGACGAGAGGAACTGGAGCGCCTGGTGGCCGAGCGCACCCGTGAGTTGCAGGAAAACGAAACCCGGTTCGACCAGTTGGCCGTGCAGAGCGGCACCATCGCCTGGGAAGTGGACGCCCAAGGACTCTACACCTATGTCAGCCATGTGTCCGAGACCGTTCTCGGTTACCGCCCGGACGAACTGAGCGGCCGGATGCACTTCTACGACCTGCATCCCGAAACCGAGCGCGAGGCGTTTAAGAGGGCCGCCTTTGCGGTCTTTGGGCGGAAAGAGCCGTTCCAGAATCTTGTCAACGCCGCCCAGGCCAAAGATGGACGGCAGGTCTGGCTCTCCACCAACGGACTGCCCCTCCTGCAGCATGACGGAACCCTGCTGGGCTACCGCGGCTCCGACACCGACATCACGGTTCAGAAGCGGGCCGAGGCGGAACTCCAGATGGTCAACCGCCAACTCGAGGAAACCAGCGCCCGCGCCAACGAGATGGCTGTCCGAGCCGAGATGGCCAACGTCGCCAAGAGCGAGTTCCTGGCTAACATGAGCCACGAGATCAGGACCCCGATGAATGGGGTGATTGGCATGACGGATCTGCTCTGGGATACCGAACTCAACGACGAGCAGCGCAGCTACGTCGAGATCGTCCGCGCCAGCGGCGAGTCCCTATTGAAGGTTATCAACGACATTCTGGACTTTTCGAAGCTCGAGGCGGGCCGGCTCGAAATGGAGAAACTCGACTTCGATCTGCGCGCCACGCTGAACGTTTTCGCCGCACCCTTGGCCCTGCAAGCCCACGAGAAGGGGCTCGGGTTCACCTGTACGCTCGCGCCGGACGTGCCCACCTGCCTCCGCGGCGACCCCGGTCGCCTGCGCCAGGTACTCTGCAACCTGACGGGTAACGCAATCAAGTTCACCGAGAAAGGCAAGATCGCCGTGTGGGCAAGCCTAGTCTCGGAAGGTGAGGCTGAGGTCGTGCTGCGCTTTGCGGTGAAAGATACCGGCATCGGGATCCCGATGGCCAAGCGCGGTATCCTCTTCCAGAAGTTTGCCCAGGCCGATGCGTCGATCACGCGCAAGTACGGCGGCACCGGCTTGGGGCTGGCTATTTCCAAGCAAATCGTCGCCTTGATGGGTGGTGAGATCGGGGTTGACAGCGAAGAGGGCCACGGTTCGGAGTTCTGGTTCACCGCCTGTTTTACGAAGTCATCCGAACGGGCCCGAAACCTGCCCTCGCCGGAGCGCGGGGGTGCCGACCTGAGCGCCGCTGGCCTGGCGCCGGGGTCGCCGCCAGGGAATCCTGAAACCGGGATGGAAGACGGCGGGAGGCAGGATGGGGTCGGTTCCACCCTGCGGACCGCGGCCTGCCGCTCGCCGGTTTTCGACCGGGCGGGCATGTGCGCCCGGGTGCTGGACGACGAGCTCTTGCTGAAGGAAGTCGCGGCAACCTTTCTGGAAGACATCCCGCGCCAGATCGCGGTGCTGAAGGGTTTTCTGGAAAGCGGAGACGTCGCGGGCGTCGAGCACCAGGCCCATACCATCCGGGGCGCCGCCGCCAACGTCGGCGGAGAACGCTTGCGGGAGGTGGCCGGTGAGCTGGAAAAAGCCGCTAAGACTGGCGACCTGAGCGCCGCCAAGGGACTCATCGCCGGGCTGGAGGCACAGTTTGAGGCGCTGCAGCAGGCGCTCTCCCGGGAACTGTGACCGCTCCGGGGTAAAGGATAGAACGCCATGAAGACGCTGATCGCGGAAGATGACGCCACCTCTCGCACCGTGCTGGTGAGTGTCTTGAGGAAGAAAGGTCACGAGGTGACCGTCACGGTCGATGGCATCGAGGCCTGGCGGGTGCTGCAGCAGCCCGACGCACCCCCACTGGTGATTCTCGACTGGATGATGCCGGGGCTGGCCGGACCCGAGGTCGTGCGCCGCGTCCGGGCCCTACCCACCGACCGGCCACCGTACATCATCATACTGACCGCCCGGAGCGCCAAGGCCGATGTCGTCGCCGGGCTCGCCGCCGGGGCCAACGACTACCTGGCCAAGCCGTTTGATTCCGGCGAACTCATCGCCCGCCTCAAGGTCGGACAGCGAATGGTCGAAATGCAGGACGCGCTGGCCACCAAGGCCGAGGAGCTGCGCCAGGCGCTCGATCAGGTTAAGACCCTGCGCGGGATCGTGCCCATCTGCGCAAGCTGCAAGAAAATCCGCGACGACAAGGGCTACTGGAACCAGGTGGAAGTCTACGTCCGCGAGCATACCGAAGCCCGGTTCAGCCACGGCATCTGCCCGGAGTGCATCGAGAAACTGTACCCCGGCTTGCACCTGGAAGATGGCGACCTCCCGTCCCCACCGTAAGACCGCCGCCGGGAGCGCCGACCGTCGGGTCGGCTGGCCGCGAGCCGCGGCCGCTCCATCTGGGAGCGCCGACCGTCGGGTCGGCTGGCCGCGAGCCGCGGCCGGTCCATCTGGGAGCGCCGACCGTCGGGTCGGCTGGCCGCGAGCCGCGGCCGCTCCATCTGGGAGCGCCGACCGTCGGGTCGGCTCTGCTCTCATCCCTGCTTCGGCACGGCCTCGCGCGGCGGTAGGCGCCAGAGGTCGTCGGTCTGGATGCCGACGGAATCCAGCCAGCGCGCCGCGGTCGCGAAGTCGATGGCGGTGTAGTGGGGGTCGTGGCAGTCGGAGGCGAGGCAGATGGCCACGCCGCGGGCCTTGATGCCAGCGACGTAGTCCAGGTACTGCCGGGCGAAGCGCGGCGGGTAATGCGGATTCAGCAGAATCGCGGAGATGTTGATCTCGAAGACCTTGTCGTGTTCCAGTAGGGCCGCCGCGAATTCATCATGCAGCGCCTGGGGGATGACGCCAAAGTCGCCGAGCCAGGGTTCGGTAAGGTAATTTCCGGCGCTGTCTTTCCAGGCGCCCATCCACCACCAGGGGTGGGCCACGATGTCGACCAGCGGGTGGCAGGCCAGGAACAGGTTCTGACGGTGGTAATCGCGGATCATGGCCTGGGGTTCGACCGGCACGTACATGGGCCAATGCGTGCCACCCACCACGTATTCGATCCCATAGCTGCGCAGGTCGTCCGCGCTGAGGCCGATGGCCAGCTCGGCGCCCGCGGGACCACCGCTGCGCAGACCGTACACGGGCCGCTCGTGTCCGCCCTTAGCGATCTCGGCAAGCTCCCAGACGGAAACGCAACTTACCTCGACGCCGAAATGGAAACGCGGCGACGGCGAGTCGGCGAGAAACTCCGCCCGCGAGGCCGCCAGGTCGGGTAGGTTGTAGGGAGTGTGGATGTGGTCTGTCACGCCGAAGTCGGTGATGCCCACGGTCTCCGCTTCGCGGACCAGATCGCGCATCTCCAGAGACGCCGAGTCACAGGAGTTCCGCGAGTGAATATGCCAATCTGAGGTGATCCTCATCGCCATCCTTTCAGGCTACGGGTGCAATCGTTCCAGGGCTTTCTCCATGGCCTGTTGGAAGTCGGCCGGAGTGTGCAGGGACGCACGGGGATTCGCGACGGGAGTGATGCGGCCGGTCTCGAGATCGATGTCCACCGCGCCGTAGCGAGCCGGTCGGCCCGAGCCGGTGAGGAACTCGTCGTAGGCGTCGCCCTGGCTGTAGTGCCAGAACTCGTAGGGGTAGGCCATGAAGCCGTGGGCTCCCATGACCAGGCTGATCATGGCGCGGTTACGAGTCGCCTCGGCGGAGATGAAGGGCGACAGCATGGGGGTCAGCTCGGACATCTCGATGTACGGCCCGCCCCGGTCCAGTTCCGCGCCGACGCCCCGCCGCAGGACGGAGATGTCAATGGCGCTGGCGGACATATGCGTGCCAATCTTGGGCGCGGTCGCGGTCAGCACCATAAGCCGACTGAAAAACAGCTCGGGCGAAGGGATTTCACCGCCCAGTTCCCAGATGACCTTGGCCAATACCTTGTCGAGAACATAGGGCGCCAGCGAGAGGTTTTTCTGCATCTCGGTGGTGCGGTAACCGTCCTCGACCTTGAGGATCCAACCGCGCCGGTTCATGTCTCGGGCAGCCGCGACAAAAGCGGGGATGAGGCCCTCGCGCAGCAGGAAGTGGCGGGGGTAGGAGCCGGCGATTTTCGTGTCCGAAAACACCACGGTCACGCCCGCCGCTCGGGCGGCCTCGCGCAGTGACACCGCCGGCTCGCCGCTCTCCTTCACCGGGTACTCGAACATGCGCTGCATAAAGGCATGGGCCGCTTCAAGCTGGGTAGTCCAGAAAGCCCGGCGGTCAAGGGCTTCCAGTGGGAGTGCGGCGGTCATAGCGTTCGTCCCCTGCGTCCGGAGTGACTGAATCGTGAGCCTGTGCGACGGCATAGCCTACATGGCTCGCCCCCGGCGTCAACCCGCAAGCAGCGCGGCCCGTAATGCCAGTTTCGTGGGGATTTGATGGTACGAGGACCGCGGAAGGTCGAAGGGCCCATGATCAATGACGAATGGCAGAATCCCCGGCATGTATGAGACTTGACCGCGATCTTCGGGCTGTCCGGCCCCAGCCGGGGTCTCGGCTGATCCGCCGCGGCGGGCTGAACCCTTGTATGAGACTTGCAGCAACCTCGTAGGA
>CAIZKT010000499.1:0-13025 GCA_903933565.1 uncultured Victivallales bacterium
AATGCCTCTGATGCCAAAGCGCGTAAAGCACAGAAAGGTGCACCGCGGCGCCCGCGCGGGAATCGCCAGCCGAAACAACAAGCTTGATTTCGGCGATTTCGGGTTGCAGGTCTTGGACCGGGGTTGGCTTTCGGCGAACCAGATTGAAGCCGCCCGCGTCGCGGTCACGCGCCACATGGCGCGCCGTGGCAAGGTGTGGATTCGGGTCTATCCGGACAAGCCGTATACGAAGAAGCCGCTCGAGACCCGTATGGGTAAGGGCAAGGGTAACGTCGAGGGTTGGGTGGCAGTCATACGGCCGGGCAATATGATCCTGGAGATCAGCGGCTGTCCCGAGTTGATGGCTCGCGAGGCACTGTCCCGTGCGGCCAGTAAGATTCCGTTTCGTTGCAGGATGCTATCCCGGCACTAAGGGATGCGGTAATCTGCCTGATGGCTGGGAGTTGATGCTTTCATGAAAGCAGCACAGATCCGTGAACTGACGAGCGAAGAGTTGGCGCGACAGCTTGAAGACGGCCGGCGTGAGGCGTTCAACCTCCGCATGCAGCAGCAGACCGGCCAGCTGGAGAACACGGGTCGGATCCTTGTGGTCCGCCGTGAGATCGCCCGGCTGGAGACCGAGAAGACGGCGCGTGCCAGGCGCTAAACAGAGGTAGGCGACCGATGTCGGAAGAAGTCAACACAATGCCGCGTGCCGTTCGCAAGACGCGTGTGGCGACCGTGGTCAGCGACTGCCAGAAAAAGACGCTGGTCTGCCGGGTAGAGCGTCAGGCGGCGCACCCGGTCTACCGCAAAGTCGTCAAGTACAGTAAGAAGTATTACGTACACGACGAGAATAACGAAGCACGGGCAGGCGACGTGGTGGAGATCATGGAAACCCGGCCCCTGAGCAAACTGAAGCGCTGGCGCCTCATCTCCATCGTACGGCGCGCGGCGGCGACCGAGTAGGAGCCGATCCCATGGTCCAGACACAAACCTACCTAGATGTGGCCGATAATTCCGGGGCTCGCCGGGTGATGGTCATCCGCGTCCTTGGCCAACGCAAGCGTTGTGCGCGGGTGGGCGACATTGTGCGCGCCGCCGTCAAGGAGGCACAGCCCCGTGGCTTGGTGCATAAGGGCGAAGTGGTACGTGCGGTGGTGGTCCGCACGGCCAGCAACATTCGCCGGGCGGATGGCAGTTGCCTGCGCTTTGACCGCAACGCGGCCGTGATCATCGATGACGAGGGCAATCCCCGCGGCACCCGCATTTTCGGCCCCGTGGCCCGCGAACTGCGCGACAAGGACTTCATGAAGATCGTCTCGCTGGCTCCGGAGGTGATCTGATGGCTAAGCAGTTGAAGAAGAACGATACGGTGGTGGTCATCGCTGGGGCCCAGCGGGGCAAGCGGGGGCGCGTGCTCCAGGTCCAGCGCGAGAAGGGCCGGGTTGTGGTAGAGGGTGTCAACACCCGCAAGAAAGCGACCCGCCGGACGGCGGACAAACCGCAGGGCGGCATCGAGAGCATCGAGTGTCCGGTTCACATCTCCAACGTGATGCTCGAAGAGGCATATAACGCCAGGCATCCCGAGGGCGCGAAGGCGGTCAAGAAGACCACGGCGCCAGCCGCTGCCGCCACGGCCCCGGTGGAGCCCTGACGCCGGTAAAGTGAGGGCATGATTATGATGAAGAGCGTCCTCTACGAGACGTATAAGACCCAAGTAGCGCCGCAGATGATGAAGGCGCGTGGGTACGGCAATGTGATGCAAGTGCCGCGGCTTGAGAAGATCGTGATCAACAGCGGTGTTGGCACGGCCAAGGACCGCGAAGTGATGCAGTGTGCCGTGGATACACTGGCCGCCATCACCGGGCAGAAGCCGGTGATCACGAAGTCGCGCAAGAGTATCAGTAACTTCAAACTGCGCGAAGGCATGAATGTAGGCGCCTGCGTGACCTTGCGCCGCGGCCAGATGTACAACTTCCTCTATCGCCTGATTGGCATAGTGCTGCCGCGCGTGCGTGACTTCCGCGGCGTGCCAAAGCAGGCTTTTGACGGCGCTGGCAACTACACGTTCGGCCTGACGGATCAGAGCGTGTTCACCGAAGTGGACTTGGACAAGGCGAAGCACACCATCGGGATGAACATCACGTTGGTGACTACGGCAAAGACCGATGATGAGGCCCGAGAGTTGCTCACGCTGCTGGGCATGCCCTTTGGAAACTGAGCAGGAGACGTACGGTGGCTAGGAAAGCACTGATCAACAAATCGCTCGCGACGCCGAAGTTTGCGGTGCGCCGCTACAGTCGTTGTGCGCGGTGTGGTCGTCGACGCGCTTACATGCGCAAGTTTCATCTTTGCCGTATCTGCTTCCGGGAACTGGCCAGCAGCGGCCAGATCCCCGGAGTCATGAAGGCTAGTTGGTAGAGTACAGGAGTGAGCGCAGCATGAGTATGAGCGATCCCATTGCTGACATGCTGACCCGGATCCGCAACGGCAGTTCGGCCAAGCAGACCGAGGTCTCGATGCCGTCGTCGCGTATCAAAACGGCCCTGGCTGAGGTGCTCAAAGAGCAGGGCTACATCCAGGGTTACCGGGTCACAGAAGACGGGACCCCACGCAAGACGGTCACCCTTGAGTTGAAGTACAAGAGCAAGCGAGCCATTCCGGTCATCGAGGGGATTGAGCGGGTCAGCACGCCGTCCTGTCGGATTTACGCCGGTGCCGACGAGATCCCGCGGGTCCTGGGTGGCCTGGGGATCGTGGTTCTGTCGACGTGTCGGGGGCTGATGACCGGGCGGGCGGCTCGCCAGCAGAACCTCGGGGGCGAGGTACTCTGTTACGTGTGGTGACAGGGGCTCCCCAAGCTGTTTTAAGGAAGGTACCGCAATGTCTCGAGTGGGCAGAAAACCAATCCAAGTGGACAGCCGTGTTACGGTGCAGGTAGACGGCTCGACGGTCACCGTAACCGGGCCGAAGGGGACCTTGTCGTTCGCGGTTCCCGCGGCTATCGCGGTGACGGCGGACGCCGCCCAGGTCGTGGTGACACGCACCGGGGATGAGGGCCCGATCCGCGCTCGGCACGGCATGGTCCGCAGTATTCTGAACAACATGATGATAGGGGTCACCAGCGGCTACCGGCGCGACCTGGAGTTTCAGGGTGTCGGGTATCGCGGTCAGGTGAAGGGGCCGCGCGCGTTGAGTTTGAGTTTGGGCTTCTCGGGGCCGATCGAATATGAGGCTCCCGAGGGTGTGAAGGTAACGATGCCGGACCCGACCCACATCACCGTGGAAGGCCCTGACAAGCAGTTGGTCGGACAGGCTGCCGCCACGATCCGCGGCTACCGTCCGCCGGACTGTTATCAGGGTAAGGGCATTCGGTACGCGGGCGAACGCGTCGCGCTGAAGGAAGGTAAGACGGTCGGCTGATCAGGCCGTAGGGGTGTCGGTTTCTGGGGCCGATCCCGCTGGTTCAGGGAGCAAGACGTTCGATGAGCAATGTAAGCAGACAGCAAGCGCGGGCGCGCCGACACTGGCGGCTGCGGCGCAAGGTAGTAGGGACGGCCGAGCGGCCGCGCCTGGCGGTTTTCCGTTCGTCACAGCACCTCTACGTGCAGTTGATTGACGATACGAAGCACCATACCTTGGCCTCGGCAAGTACGCTGTCCCCGGCCTTCCGTGAGACGGCGCTGAAGACCACGAATGTGGCGGGGGCCGCCGCGCTGGGCAAGATGATCGCGGAAAAGGCTCTGGCGGCGCAGATCAAGGCGGTTGTGTTCGACCGCGGGGGTTTCACCTACCACGGCCGAGTTAAAGCTCTGGCGGCTGCCGCCCGTGAAGCAGGCCTGGAGTTCTGAGCGGAAATGGGTCGTGCTGCGACGACCAGCCGGCCCAGCCTGCCGGCAGGCCAGCCGGGCAACCAAGATGGGAGTTTGATCCGTGGCATATCAGAGAAGTGACAGGCCCGCAGCCGACGGGGGCGAGTTCGAAGAGCGCGTGGTCAGCATTAACCGCTGCAGTAAAGTCGTTAAGGGCGGTCGTCGGTTCGCCTTCAGCGCGCTGGTGGTGGTGGGTGACCGTAAGGGTCGCGTGGGCGTCGGCTTTGGGAAGGCCAACGAAGTGGCCGACGCTATCCGCAAGGGTAGCGAGCAGGCGCGCAAGTCGATGATCGGCATTCCGATGTTTGGCCAGACCCTGACGCACCAGGTGCAGGCGGATTTTCGCGGCAGCCGGGTGCTGATGCGCCCCGCCACGCGTGGCACGGGGGTGATCGCCGGGGGTGGTATGCGTGCCGTTCTGGAACTGGGTGGCGTGAAGGATGTTCTCGCCAAGAGCCTGGGCTCCAAGAACCCGGTGAACGTGGTCAAGGCCACGATGTGCGGCATTTCGCTGTTGCGCACGAAGGACGAGATCCTTGCCAAGCGTGACGTCGCGTCTTTGTAAGGCCTTTTTGAGGGTGTGAGGCTAACGATGAAGTTACAAGCGCTCAGCAATACGTTCAGGCGTCCCGTCCGCAAGCGGGTCGGGCGCGGTGACGGCTCCGGCAGCGGACGCACTGCCGGCCGTGGTGAGAAGGGTGCCAAGGCGCGCTCGGGGACGCGTTACCGCCCGCACTTCGAGGGTGGTCAGATTCCCCTGTTCCGGCGTCTACCGAAACGGGGGTTCGACAACCCCAACCACACCACCTACCTGGTGGTAAACGTGGAGTACCTGGAGGCGAATTTCCAGGCGGGGACGCAGGTAGATAAGCAAGCCTTGAAGTCCTTGGGTTTCATCAGTCGGCTGGATTCGCCCCTGAAGGTTTTGGGTGACGGCGAACTGACCAAGGCTCTCACGGTCCACGCCGAGAAGTTCAGCGCCAGCGCCCGCCGCAAGATTGAGGCGGCTGGTGGGGCTTGCCTTACGGTATGATTGGCGACCGCGGTCAGCAACCGGCTTTGCCGGGAGTGACCACGAGGAAAGAGACGAGGGACCCCGTTCATGCTCTCCGCCTATGCCAATAGCTGGAAGATTCCGGAGCTGCGCGCAAAGCTCTTGGTTGTCGCGGGGCTTGTCGCCCTGTGCCGCCTGACCGAAAACATTCCTTGTCCGGGCGTCAACACCGAGGTGTTAGCCGAGTTATTCCGGCGCTCCAACCAGGGGGGTACGGGTGGCGTCCTGGACATGTTCAACCTCTTCAGTGGCGGCGCCTTGGAGCAGTTTGCGGTGGGTGCGCTGGGGATCATGCCGTATATCTCGGCGTCGATCATCATGCAGTTGATGATGCCGGTGATTCCGGCTCTCGAGAAGATGGTACGGGAGGGCGAGTCGGGTCGGCAGAAATTCAACCAGTTGACCCGCTATGTCACGATTTTGATCTCCCTGATCCAAGGGACGATCTTTGCTTCGGCGATGATGCGGCCGGATGCGCTTGGGATTCAGGGCGGTGGGCGGATCGTCATGAATCCGGGGCCGGCGTTCATGATTACCACGGTCATCACGCTGACGGCCGGCGCGATGTTCATCATGTGGCTGGGCGAGGTGATCACGGAGCGCGGCATCGGCAACGGTGCGAGCATCATCATTACGGTGAACATCGTAGCGCGCCTGCCCCAAGCACTGGCGAGCCTGTACAGGCTGTGGCAAGCCGGCGGCCAGATCACGGTGATCCACGTGATGATTATGCTGGCCATGTTTTTTCTGGTGTGTGGCGCGACGGTGGCCATTACCCAGGGCCACCGGAAGATTCCGATTCGCTATGCGCGGCGGACGTCTGGTCGTGGCGGTGTGGCAGCCGGGACCACCAGTTACTTGCCTCTGCGGATCAACTACTCCGGGGTGATGCCGATCATCTTTGCGGGGGCCATCCTGAGTTTGCCCGGCATGGTCCTGCGCATCTTTCCGTCAGTGAACGCGGTGGTGGGGCCGTGGTTTGGCTACGGCAACTACCGGTACATGTTCCTGTACGCAGGCATGATTCTGTTGTTCTCCTTCTTCTGGGTGGCCAATCAGTTCAATCCGATTCAGATCGCCGACGATTTGCAGAAGCGTGGTGGGTACGTTCCCGGCATTCGTCCCGGGCAGCCCACCGCCGAGTTCCTGGACAACACCATGACTCGGGTGACGTTTGCTGGCGCGCTTTTCCTGACGTTCCTGGCGATTTTTCCCATGTTCTTGGCCCGTAAGTTCAGCATTCCCTCTATGATTGCGCAGTTCTTTGGCGGCACCAGTCTGCTGATCATTGTGGGCGTGATGCTCGACACGATGCGCCAGGTTGAGACGCATCTGCTGTCCCGGCATTACGATGGCTTCTTGAAGAAGGGCCATCTGCGCAGCCGCCCGGGGCGCTGACGGGAGCGTTCGCCCGTACTTTCACTATTAGCGCCGCCGTCGCCGCGCCTCCGACCTGCGGGTCAGGAAGCGCGGCGTTTCTATTCAGGGTATGCACCGATGAGTAGGGACGCTGCCAACACCGAGCAGTGGCTTCTGGCCCCGCTTGCGGGGTACAGCGACGTGGCCTTCCGGCGCAGCTGCCGCCGGTACGGTTGCCGGGTTGCCTTCACGCCGCTCATTGACGCCTGCGCTCTGGCCTATGGCAACCGCCACAACCGCGAGATCCTCGCTCGAGGCGAGGATGAGGAGTGGCTGGGGGTGCAGGTCCTGGGCAGCGATCCGGCAATGCTGGAGCGAGCCGCAGCCCAGCTTTACACTTTGCCCTTTGACCGCGTGGACATCAACATGGGCTGCCCGGTCAGGAAGGTGACCGGCAGGGGAGCGGGGGCTGCGCTGCCATTGACGCCTGACTTGGCGCTACGCTGCGTGGATGCGGTCCGGCGGCAGTGCCCAGATCGCCCGGTCAGTGTGAAGCTGCGCATCCTGTCGGAAGAGGACGCTGGCCTGACGGTGGCGTTCGCCTGCCGACTTGAGGGCGCGGGGGTCTGTGCGCTTACCATCCATGGTCGGATTTGGCAGCGCGTCTATGCGGGGCCGGTGGCCGCCGGGACGATCCGGGCGGTGCGCGAGGCTGTAGGCATCCCCGTGACCGCCAATGGTGGGATCTTCTCGCGGGAGGATGGCCTGCGGCTGGCGGCCGCCACAGGTTGCGCTTCGTTGATGGTGGCGCGGGGAGCGATCGGCAACCCCTGGATATTCAGGGAGCTGCGGGATGCCAAGGCGCAGCCGCCGAGTCACGCACTGGTGTGTGAGGAGCTGCGGGACCACATCGAGGGTATGGTCTCCTTGTACGGGGAGAGTGCGGCGCTGCGCGAGGGCCGCAAGATTATCCTGGCCTATCTCTGCGGGCGCGGTTACCCGCGGCCTCTACGGGCGAGTGTTAGTTCGGTGTCGACCCTGGTCGAGTTTGAGGCGCTGTACCGGCAGATCTACGCCACCGCTGCCCCCGAGTCGCCGACGCCCTACCGTCAGCGCGCCGCGTTGACGGTGGCGGAGTGACGGTGGAAAGATGCGTTTTGGGAGTCGAGGTACGCCAGGCAAGTTGACCAACTAGACTATACGAGCGGACCATGTTATGTTATACTGGTTATCCCACAGGAGACGCACGGTATGACAGAGATGCTGATTTCGGTGTTCAAGGCTCGCTGCGTGGAAGTGCTCAATGCGGTTCAGGCCGGCGGCGAATCCGTGGTGGTAACGCGGCGCGGCAGACCGTTGGCTAGGATCGTGCCGCTGGTTGAGAGTTCTCGCCTGCGGCGCCAACTGGGGGCTTCTCGCGGTGAAGTAATGATCCTCGGCGACATTGTCCATGCCGGATTCGAGGGGGATTGGGAGTCTCTCAGGTGAAGTACCTCCTCGACACCCATGTCTGGCTGTGGATGGCCGAACTTCCGGAGAAGCTGGGAACGGCCTGTCGCGGTATTCTTGAGGAGCCTGGCCATGAGGTGATGGTCAGCAGTTTTTCCACGCTTGAGATCGGCCAACTGATGACGGTTGGCAGAATCACCGTGAAAGGCATGCTGGACGCCTGGGTCCGGCGCAGCCTGGCGGAGTTGAAGCTGGGAAGTCTGGACGTGACTCATGACATCGCCGCGCTGGCCTACGCCCTACCGGGCGAGTTCCACAAGGATCCGGCCGACCGGATTCTCGTTGCCACAGCGATTCGGCACGGGCTGACGCTGGTCACCGCGGACGAGCGCATTCTGGCCTACGCCCACGTGATGACTCTTGACGGCCGCAGGTGAGGGTGGTGGGCTACGCCGGTGGGCGGAAGGCGATGAGGTCACGGCGCCGGGAGTAGGGTCAGGTAGTCGAGGTTCACGCCGAGATCGCCGCCCGGGGCGGTGAGGCGGACCGTGACGGGGGTGCCGTCGGACTCCAGCACGAGGGCGGCGTCGGCGGCAGCGCTGGCGATGTGCGTGTCCCATTCGTCGCCGTTTTCGCCGAAGCCGCCGGTGCCGCGGAAGCGTTGTGGCGGCAGAGTCTGGCCGTTCACCGAGAGGGTGCGCAGGACGTCTGCACCCGCGCAGTAGCGCAGGGCGAGGTGGTAGCGCCCTTTGGGCGCCGTGAGGGTCCACTCCAGCCAGTGGCCCGCGGTGAACCAGTGTGAGAAGCACTTGCCGCCGTGGACGCCAGGCTTGTCCTTGGCGTCCCGTATCCTGACCTCGCCGCCGGCTTGGCTTGCGAACGCTTCGGCCTCCGCGGTGGCGACGCCGAGGCGTGGGCGTCGGTCTTCGACCACGATTTGGGCGGTGAGTAGCGTATCGCCCGCGTCCAGGCGGGCCTCGACGGTGATGGCGGGCGTTGCTGGGGGCACTTCGGCCAACGCGATGTCGAAGATCCGCCGCTCGCCGGCTGCCAGAGTCACGTCCACCGTAGCGGGCAGCGTTGTGCCTGGCGTGGCTTTGAGGATGAGTCGGCCTCTCAGGGCCGCGGAGCGGGCGGCAGAGACGACCACACGGCAGGCGAGCGCGCTATCCTCACCGCGCCGCGCGGTCAGGTTCAGCCCGGGCGAGGTTGCCTCCAGGCAGGCCGAGGTTAAGGGCACCTGCGGGTAGCCCATGGAGTAGAGCGCGACGCCGTTGCGGTACAGCGGGTCAGCCAACAGGGTGACCCGGCGGTCGGTGGCAGGAATACTGGTGGTGTAGAGGCGCAGTTCGCCGGCGCTGGCGCAGAGGATTTCCTCGCGCCAGTCGCCGAACAGGTCGGCCACCAGCAGGACGCTACCGGTAAGGCGGTCGGTGAGGGGGCTGCCGTCGAAGTCGGCGATGGCGCCGTGGATGAGTTCGCGCTGCAGGTCCGCGTCCCACCAGGCGGTCCAGGGGGTGCCGATGGCCCGCTCGCCCTCGCGCAGGAGGCGCCCGTCCGCGCTCCACAGCCAGGCGCGGGCCGGCTTTTTTTCGGCGTTCACATCCAAGGCTTGTGACTCCAGGCCGGCCGAGGTGGCATCGATGTCTGAAGACATGCCCTCGATGCCGACGTGGTTGGTGGGCACGGTCAGCTCCCACAGGGTCCGGCCGGTGGCGGCATCGAGACAGATATTGCCACCGCGTGTCTGGGGTGGTTCGATTCCCAGGAAGACCTCCCAGCCGGGGTGACCGGGATCCAGGTCGCCCATGAAGACATAGTCCGGGTGGCCTTTGCCGACCGACCACAGCGGGGATCCGTCATCGTCGATGGCGGCGCTGCCGAGGACGACTTCGTCACGCCCGTCGCCATCGAGGTCGCCGACCTGGGTGTAGTGGGCGCCTTGGCCCCACCAGACGCCGCCGTAGTTCTGGTTGTCATAGCGCCAGAGTTTCTCGAGGTTTCCGGCGCGCAATTGGTACGCATCGACGACCATGCGGCCGTAGTTGCCGCGCTGCACCAGCAGGCAGGGGGTCTTGCCATCGAGGTAGGCTAGCGCGAGGTAATGTCGACAGAAGTGGTCATAGCTCTCGAAGCCTTCCCGGTCCGGCCAGGGGGCGCGGGCGATCTCGACGCCGGTGCGGCCGTTCCAGATGGAGACCCACTCGGCGCCGCTGACCACGCGGCCCTCCGCATTGCGGGGGTCCCCCTCGGCCGTCTTCACGGCCACTTCGGCGCAGCCGTCGCCATCGAGGTCGTGGACCAGGTAAGGGGAATACCATAGGCCCTGCTCGATGCCCCAGCCGAGGTCGTTGCGCCAGAGTCGGTGCCCGTCCGCGCTGTAGGCTTCGAGCTTGTAGGTGTCTGGCGAGCGTTCCCAGCGGTCCTTACCCGCTTCGTTCCAGCACCACACCGCATGGCCGGGGTACTTGATGACGATGTCCAGGCGGCCGTCGCCGTCGAGGTCGCCGACGCCCGCCTTGCTGGGTTGGACAGCTTCGGCCAGCGGAATTCGCACGAAACCAAGGCCGCGTTCGGTGTTACACCAGACTGCCGGCGGGCTCTCGAGGTCGCGCCTGAGGGCCTGGCGCAGGCGGATCGTATAGACGGGCTCGGAGGCGGTGAGGGGGTGCGCGTCAAGGAAGTCGCTGGTGCGCTCGATGGGGGCCTGGTTGAGCTTCACGGGCGCCTGGTCTCCCTGGCGGCGGTAGATATCGAAAGCCGCGCCGCGGGGATCACTTGGGAGGAGGCGCCAGGAGAGGTAGACGCCCGCGGCGCAGGGCACGGCCACCAGTCCGCGGTCGAGGGGCTCCTTGAGGCGCTCCCAGGCCCAGCCCTGGACTTTTGGCCGGGGGGCCCGCTCCAGGGTCCCGACCGTCAGTGCCAGGTCATCCAAGCGCAGATCACAGGCGGACTTGCCCTGCACCAGGACCGCCAGGGCCTCGATGCCTGGCGGCACCGTGAACGAGGTTGCGATCTCGCGCCACTCGGAGGCACCGGAAGCATGGGCCGAGCCGAGTTGCCGGGTGACGCGCGTGCCGTTTTGCCAGCCCTCGACCGCAATCAGCAGCAGGGCGTTGCGCTCGGCCTGCACCCAGGCGCGGATGACGCAGGATTGGCCAGGCTGGACCGGCAGCGCGGCCTGGTTGCGCAGGGACCAATTATAGCCGCCGTGGTAGGGGTTCAGCTCGCCCGGGTCACGGAGGCGTAGGCAACGTCCAGCGCCAGGCCGACTTGAGTCCTCGATAACCGCGGTGGCAGCGCCGCCGGCGGCGCTGAAATGCCAGCCCACCGACTGGTCCACGGCGCCGAGTTCGAAGCCTGGGTTGTGCAGGCCCTGCTCGAGTGGCGGTACGGGATGCAGGACGACACAGTCGTAGTAGCAGGGGCCGGGAGGCACGTGGGCATAGCGGTCATCCACCCAAAGCTCATAGGTCCCCTCGATGCGGAGGCCGCGCTGTAGGATGCCGCCGGTGAAGCGCTGCCAGGAGGTTCCGTCGGTTGAGACCGCTACGGTCCGAGCGACCTTGACCTCGACGTCGTAGAGTCCGGCGGGGACGTTGCGGATGACGGTGTGCAGCGCCGGGGCGCCCTCCTCGGGGGTGCTGCGGTCGGTTTCGACCGCGGTCGCCTGCAGCACGCGGCCGCCTGACCAGACCTTGTCTCCGGCTGGGTCCGTCGTCCACAGGTTCCACTTGCCGGGCAGGGTCTTGTCCTGCGCCCAGGCGTCGGTGGGGCCGCTGTAGGTCTCGGCCTCGAAACGGAGCGGTTCCCAGCGCGGGGGCTGCGCCGACGCGGCTGCCAGGCCCATCAGGGCTCCGACCGCCAGCATCTTAAGCATACGAATAGGAGTCATATTCAGGTCTCCAGCAGACGGCGTCTCAACGCCACCCACGCACCATGTAGGCCTGCATGGTCCCGGTCTCATCCGAGTTGAAGAAGCCGGTGCGGCCGTCCGGCGAGAGGAAGGGATGCACATGGCAGGTCTTGTTCCAGGTCGAGCGTGGGCGGAGCAGCCTCTGGCCGTGGCGCAGGGGTGAGCGCCCCGCCCGGCCGAGTTCGAATAGGTAGAGGCCGTCGGTGCCGTCGCGGTGGCGCACATCCGAGATGAGCCGGCGTCCAGCGATATCGGTGGCGAAGTGGTAGAAGTGCGGGTTGTCGCAGGAGCGTGACAGGTCATTGCGGCAGGCGCCGGGGGAAGCCAGGCCGAGGTGGCCCGCCTCGACGCCGGCTCTGCCCTCGATCAACTGCGCCTCGCTCGGCGAGTGGGTGCCGGTGCTGGTGATGGCCCAGGTGGAGCGTCCGCGCCAGCACTGGTGCCCCTGGCAGAACTCGTTGCCATCGCGGCCCCAGGGCATGGTGCGGAAGTCGCTGCCGTCGTCGCGAATGATGTGAATATCGGCACCCAGCCCAGACACGAGTGTGGTCACGGTGCCGCTGGCGTCAAAGGCGCAGCCGTGGTTCTCCTGCACCAGGATGTCACGGACCGCGGCGCCGCGCGGCGAGCGGCAGTACTGCGGGTGCAGGTTGCACCAACTCGAGCCGGAGAGGACCACCTCGGCAGCCCCGGTCCGTAGGTCAAAGACGAGTAGCCCGTAAGGGGCGTTCTCCATCACCCCATCTCCCAGGAACGCCGCCGTGGCCAGGCGCGTGCCATCGGCGGAGATGGTGGACAGTGGGTAGATGTGGGTTGGGCCGCCAGGAAAGCCGACGATGGGGCAGGGGACACAGGCGATCTCAAGCCGGTCGGTGCCGTCGAGACGCACACGCTTGAGCGTCAGAGCGCCGTCACGCAGGCCGGTGCGGTCGCTGAAATAGTAGATGAACTGGCCGTCCGGGCTGACCGAGGGCGCGGTGGCACCGGTCTCCTGGGTGATCGGGGCCAGTTCGCCGTGGTTCTCCAGGTCGCAGAGCAGATAGCGGTGCTCGGGGTCATTCCTGTCGCTGCCGTGAGCGTGGGCCGAGCGGTGCAGCAGGAAGCGTCGCGAGTCGGGCGTGAATATCTGTGCCTCCATGTAGACGTGGGAACTCGAGACGGCCTCCGTCGTGAGTTGCCAGACCTCGAGGCCCGCCGGCGAACCGGCATCCAACAGATCGTCTCGGCGTAGCATGCGTGTGTCTCCCTCCAACAGGTGGGGGTCGCCGACCGCCATTGCCCTTATCGCGAGGGTCGGCGCAGGCTGGCCTCCAGGCTGTGGAGAAGATACCTGCCCCGGAGCTATCCGGCAAGGGGGTGGGGCGCAGGTCAGTTCCGTAGGTGGTGACTACTC
>CAIZKT010000500.1:0-4152 GCA_903933565.1 uncultured Victivallales bacterium
GCATTCGACCTTCCGCGGTTCTCATACCAGCAAACCCCTACGGAGCTGACTTGCGCCCGCTTCTTGGGTTAGTGGTTGACAGGAACCCGTGCAGGCGGTATCTCATGGCTCATGCAAGTCCGGCGTTTCATCGTGGAGCAGATTCCTGCGGCGGGGGCGGAGGTCATTCTGCCTGCGGCGGAGGCCTTACATGCCGGCAAGGTGTTGCGGCTGCGAGAGGGGGAGCGCCTGGACTTGCTGGATGGCGCCGGGTCGTCCGCCGAGGCGGTGCTGTCGCGGGCCGGGACTGGCCGCCGTTTCGAGGGTATGGCGTGCCGCGTGCTCCGCCGAGAGGGTTGTGCGGAACCCGCCTTGACCCTGCGACTGTATATCGCGCCGCCCCGCGCCCGGCTGATGGGAGAGGTGGTACGCGCGGCGACGGAACTTGGGGTGCGGCGGGTGACGCCGATCCTGTGCCGTTTCGGCGTCTCGCGCCCCGACGCGGGGGCGCTCGACGGGTGGCGTCAGGATGTGCAGGCAGCGGTCAAGCAGTCGGGGAATCCCTTCTTGCCGGTGCTGGATGCGCCGACCGGGTTTGCGGAGGCGTTGCGGGAGGCGGGCGAGCCGGGGGTCTTTGGGGCGCTGCCACGGGGCGGTTCGGCGGCCGAGGCGCGCCCTCTGCAAGGGACGTGTTTCGGGGTGTGGATCGGTCCCGAAGGCGGCTTTTCGGTCGAGGAGGAGCAGGCGCTGTCGGCCAGGGGTTTCGCGCCGTTGGCGGTGGGGCCGTGGGTCCTGCGCGTCGAAACGGCGGTGCCCGCTCTGCTGGGGCGTCTGTGGGCGGAGCAGGCGCATGCATGAGGTCGCGGTACGCATCGGCATGACCGACTGGCGCGAGTGGCTGTTGAGCCTGGCCGACACCCGCCGCCTGCGCTGGCTTGAGCTGCCGACCGAGTTGCTGGAGCCGGGTCCCACGGGGGCGCTCCGTTTGCTCGAGCACTTGGATCTGGCGGTGCTGCACGTGGCGGATGCCATCCCGGCTAACCTGAGTCGTTATGCCAGCGAGTCGGACCTGACGGGGAATGAGGCTGGACTGGCGACCCTGGCGCGCGCCGTGCGGAGTCGGCTCAGTGGCCGGGCGCGCTGCACCAGCGTGGACCTGGGCCTGGACCGGCTGGGCGGCGAGGGCCTGGAAGAGGGACTGCGGCGCCGGGCGCGCTTCCTGCGGGCCATCTTGGAGGGTCTTGAGGCGACCGGTGTGGCCTTGGCCGTGCGCCTGCGCCTGCCTCGCCCTTTTGCTGGCAGTCACGAGTGGGAATGGGCGGGGAATCTCTTGCACGACCTGGGCGAAGCTCAGGCGGGCCTGGCGCTGGACGTCATGATGTCCGACCTGCCGGAGGATTTCGAGGTCGAGGCGCGCTTGCGGGAGTGTGCCGCACATCTGGCTGTGGTTCGGCTGCACTTCCGTTGGCGTTGGGGCGAGAGCCCGGCGGACGCGGTCTGGGAACGCTGGTGCAGCGCTCTGCGGCATCACCCCGGCCGACTGGGCGTGGTGTTCTGTCCGCAGCCGTTGCCGCTCAGCGCCGCGACGGCCCTGCTGGCGGACATCCAACGCTGGGCCGAGCCGCTGTTGGGAGAGTCCCGGGGGGCGGCGCAGAAGCGCTGAGCCCCGAGCCCCGAGCCCCCCTCGCGTCTTCACGTTCGTCCCGCCGGACACTCGCGGGGCCTTTGGGTCAACTCCCCAGTCGCAGGAGCCGCAGCACTGCTTCCGCTTGCGAGAAGTCCGGGATGATGAGAGCGGCGCCGGCGCGGATCAGGCGGGCGCGCTTGGCAGGATTCAGATCGAAGCGGCGCACCTCATCGCTGGCGACGCCGAAGGGCAACCCGCCGCGGCGGCGGGTTTCGCGCATCTCCACCGGGCCGTCGCCGAAGGTGACCAGTCGACCACGGATGTCCCCGATGTCGGCCATGATGCGCTCGAGCACTTCACGCTTGGCATCCTTCGTGACATCGCCCACGGCGCCGTAGATGCCGCCGCCGAAGCGGTGCGCATAGCCCAAAGCCACGGCTTCGGCACGGACGTCGTCCTGGTCGGTGCCGCTGGCCAGGCAGCAGATGATGCCGACCCGGTTGAGCGCCTCGACAAACGGCACCGCATTCTTGACCGTGAAGTCGGCGGCGGAGAGCTCGCCCCGGCGGAGGCGTTCGAGACGGTGTTCGATACGCTGGGCCAGAGCCTGGGTGTAGATCGCCTTGTAGCCATGCAGGTCGAGAATGCGCTCGGGCGGAACCATGCCGAGTTCACGCACGATCTCGACCAGGCCCTGCATCTGGACCAGGGTCTGAACCCCGGTGGTCTGGTCGATGAATGGCCGAATGCGCTCGGCGACCCGGCGGTAGAGAGCCTCATCTGCCGTACGAAAGCTCTCGCCCATGACCGCTCGGATCATCATCGGTTCCATGACCTCTTCCCAGCCCTGGCGCAGGGTGGACACGGTGCCATCATGGTCGAAGACGGCGTAACGCAGCGACAGGTCAGTCGGCAAATCGTCGAGGACCTCGATGTGGGTGCCCGCGATCATGTGTGCCTGCCGCGGGTCGTCGGCCACCTCGGGACGGTGAATGTACTGGGGGTCCAGGCCGACCTCGAGGATCTCCGCGGGTGAGGCGGTGCCGGTCTGGCGCAACTTGGTCACCGTGACCCGGGCGGCGAAGTTGCCCAATTCCATGGCCTCGGCAGGCGAGGCGCCAGCGGCTGCGGCCGCAGCCAGGCCCGAGAGAAAACTGTCGCCGCCGCCAACCGGGTCCACCGGCCCCAGCACCTGCAAGCCCGGAACAGACCGGATGCCCTGGGCGTCACAGAGCACGCAACCGCGGGCGCCTCGGGTGACCAGAACCGGCTTGCCCCGGCGGCCATACAGCGCCTTTGCCGCCTGCTCGGCATCCTCTTTTAGCACCAGCTCGCCGACGGCCTGGCGGCCCCCGCATAGCGCGACCGCCTCGGCGGCATTGACCTTGAGCCAGGCATCCGGGTAGCCGTGGGGGAGGTGTCGTCCGTCGAAGATGAAGGTGGAGCGCGGGTGGCGCCGCATCAGGCCGCGGAGCCGATCCTGCAGGTAGGGCGTGTGGATGCCGGCGGCGACCTGCTCGTTGACAATGATCACGTCCAGGCCGGGCAGGGCCTGCTCGAGGTTGGCCAGGAGCTGGTCTACCGCAGGTTCAGTAAGCCGGTTGAAGTTGCCCATGTCGAGGCGAGGTTCCTCGTCCTCGCCGATGAAGGGCTTGCAGTAGCAGAGCGTCTGCCAGGCCTCATCGTCGGTCACGGTCAACAGGCCCGACACCTGTACCTGGCGGGCGCGCAAGAGCTCGATCAGGCGGACGCCGAAAGGGTCGCTGCCGACCACGCCGAAAGCCTGGACCTGGCCGACCCCAACCGCGCTGAGATTGGCCACGACGTTGCCAGCCCCGCCAAGGCTGTAACGCTGGCGCCGAACGGGGCGGGTCATCTTACCGGTCTCGACCGACCGTTCACTGGATTGCAGATCAAGCATCCAGTAAACGTCCAAGCAGAAATCGCCGATGACCCCCACCCTGGCCTTGGCCATCCCGGCGAGAATCCGGCGGAGGCGTTCGGGGGTGATCATGCCTTCGTTCATGTGATAATCGCCTCCAGGAGTTCGTGCCGCAACCCCGCTCGCGCCCAGATCCGCTGGGCCTCAGGCTTTCGGCGCGCCGCGGTGGCTGACATCGTAAGCGACACTATACCCGGCGGACGTAAGGGTGTCTTGAGGCGCTGCGGCCAGCGCCGCTGCGCCGGGTTGGCCGCCGGACAGCCGATCGTGTGCCGCGACGCATTATTGCCTTGTTGACAGCTTGAAAAATCTCAACTCCAGCCTAACGTACTGCCCCATTGCCGCCGGGCACTGGAACCGGCAGGGCAGAGCGCCGGAGTGGTCAGGCAGGGCAGGCTGTGCCGCCTAAGGCAAAGAACCGCTTGACTGCCGCAGTCTTGATAATTCAGCGTGGTAGGGTACCGAAGTGGTCAAACGGGGCAGACTGTAAATCTGCTGGCATCGCCTTCCTTGGTTCAAATCCAAGCCCTACCACCAGCCTCAATATGCACCAAGACAGGTAGTTGCAGCCCAAACGGCTGTCGCTACCTGTCTTCTTGTTTAC
>CAIZKT010000501.1:0-7601 GCA_903933565.1 uncultured Victivallales bacterium
CGCTCCATGAATGTCGGCAACTCCTCGGCCATGTAGGTCGCGTACTGCGGACCCTCTTCGTTGTTGGTATAGAAACCGCGAAAACCGTCCGGCATCACCACGATCAGCGGCAGATCCCGCACATACCACTCGATGCGGGTGCGCCGATGCCAGATGGTGTAGTCGTCGGACAACCCATGCAGCAGATAGAACACCGGAAAGGGCGGCTTGCCGCAGTCGGGCAGGATCACATTCATACCGACCTGTTTGCCCAGGACCTTACTCGACCACTGAACCTGAGTGAATGCCATCGCTGCGCCTTTCTTACTGACTCCACCTCATGAACCGCTGCGGCGGGGCTTGCCGGTGGCCTTGGTGGCCGGCGGCAGGTCGCTGCCGCGAAACGCTTGCACCAGCTCGCAGGCGGCGGCCACCAGCAGGTCCCCGGCCTCCGGCGCCAGGCGCCAGGCAGGACCGAACGTGGTCTCGTAACCGCCGCGCTCAAAAGACTCGCGCTGGGGGACATAGCCGACCATGCCATTCGCATGCGACACCACCAGCCCATGCCGCGGGTAGGCCGCCTCCTTGATGCGCAGGCCCAGTTGCACGAAGAACTCCGCTGGGATGCTGGTGAAGGTCGCCTCGCCGAGGCGCAGGACCTGTACCTCCGCGGGTTGCGTGCCGCGCTCACGGATGCGCTCCAGCAGCTTCGGCATGGCCCGGTCGTAGGCGGTCGGGTCGACGAAACGCTGGGCGCCGCGGGCCGTGCCCTTCACCTCGTCCGCGGTTACCTGGCGGTAGGGCAGTTGCACGGTCGTCTGGCGCGCTCCCAGCTCCAGATGCGCCTGGAAGCTCATGTGCTCGATGGCCTCGAAAGCGTCTTCGGCCAGCCGTCGGCCGATGTCTTCCATGCTTGGCTGCACGGGCTGTAGCGGGTTGCCTGGGCTGAGGTTGCCACAGGCGCCGTTCAGAAACACGAGGTGCGGACAACCGCGCACCGCCATCTTGGCGGCAAGCACCCCCGGAAAACCAGCCGTCACCACCGGTTCGCCGCCGCGATGTACCGGATGACAGGCAAAGTTCACCAGCGCCCCGAGCAGGGCCCCGTCGGGCCGCCGGGCCGCCAGCACCGCCACCTCCGGGTCGATCGGACCTTCCACGTACAGCGCCAGCGGGTGCCGAAAGCCCAATCCGTGCGTCGTCGTGGTCCCATCACGCAAGGCGGTGCGACGATTGTGCGTCAGGCCGAATTCCGCCACTGAGGCGAAGCCGACTTCGGCGTCTTCGAGGGCCTCCACCGCCGCGCGGACCGCCTGCACCACCCGCGAGATCATCCAGGCCAGGTAGGCATCATCGCGCGGGACATCGCAGACCGTAGCCACGGCTGGACCGCTGTGATTATGCGTCGCCGCCACCAGGAGGTTTCCCGCGGGCAGGCGGCAGGTGGCTTCCACCTCTCGCCGGATCTCCTGCACCGTACTCCAGCGCACGCTCAGCGTGTCGAGTTGCACGAAACCCAGCCGTTGCCGACCGCTCGCAAACACCGCCACCCGCGCAAACAGCGGATCGGCGATCGACTCGATCGGAATGGGTTTGATCCAGCCGATCTTCTGGCCACCCAGCGCCGGGGTGATGTCGACCTTCGCAAAACCTGCCTTCATCTTGCTTTGCCTTCCTGTCGTGAACGACGGTCAGCGCCCGTGACCCCAAGGCCAATTCTCGGCCCCGCTGACCAGGCCCGCCTTGGCCGGGGTCTGAAGTCGCCTTAGCCTACCTCCGGGCCCAGCACCGCCCATTGCTGGTCCGGCAGGCCGGGCCAGCGATTGGGGCCTCGAGCCATGCGGGTCAAGGGCCGCTGGAAGACGAAGCCGCCGCTCTCAAGCCAGGCTCGGAACGAGCCGTGCCGCACCGGGGAGTCGATGCCGAGCGGGCGGTCGCCGAAGCTCTGAGCCACGGCTCGGACCAGGCTGCGCGCATCGGCCTCGGTCGCGGCGATCACCGGTCCGATGGTGGCAAAGTTTGCCCCCGGACGTCCCAGCGCATAACCGGCCAGCCGACCGTCGCGGCGCACCAGGAAGGCGGCATCCGGCGTACGCTCATACCAGGCTTGCAGGACGCGACGGCGAGGGACGCCAAAAACGGGCGCATCGAAGGCGGCCATCTCAGCGAGGTCCGCGGGGTGGACTCGGGTCACCACCGCCGGTTCTCCCGGCGCGGCTGGCCAGGTGGGCCGCGGCGCGATCAGGCGCCCCAGGTCGTACTCGTCGACAAAGCCCAATTGCGCGTAGAGCGTCCGGCCTGCCGGCGTGGCGTCGAGCTTGATGGTCTCGCAGGAGGCCAGCGCCGTCATGGCCGCGTTCATCAGCAGGGTGCCGATGCCGCGGCGACGCAGGTCAGGATGCACCAGCATCATGCCGATCCAGGAGAAACGACCGTCGTAGTCGATGGCGGTGACCGTCCCCGCCAGGCGCTCACCAGCCAGCGCCACGAAACAGCCGCCCGGGTGGAGGTTGAGAAACAACGCCCAGTCCTCGCGGAGCTGGTTCCAGCCGGCGCCGGCCGAGAGAGCCAGGCAGGTGTCCAGGTCGGCTAGGGCCAGCGGTCGGCAGGTGATGTCCACGTCCAAAGCTGCCATGACCGTTCCTCCCGTAGACCCTCACAGCCCGTTCGAGTCGGCTTCTGCACGAGCCGTCCTCATTTCAGCCCGAGGACATCCTGCATGTCGTAAAGCCCGGCCGGGGCGGCGGCCAGGAACTTGACGGCGCGCAGAGCGCCCCTGGCGAAGGTCTCCCGGCTGGAGGCCTTGTGGGTCAGTTCGAGGCGTTCGCCATCCGCGGCAAAGATGACCGTGTGATCGCCGACGACATCGCCGCCGCGGAGGGCGTGCATGCCGATTTCACGCCGGGTGCGGGCCCCCACCAGGCCGACCCGGCCATGCACCGTGTCCTGCGCATAGTCCCGCTCCGTGGCCTGCGCCAGAATCTCGCCCAGCCGCGCCGCGGTGCCCGAGGGCGCGTCCTTCTTGCGGTTGTGGTGCATCTCGACCACTTCAATATCAAAGTCTGCCGCCAGCAGAGGGGCCACCTTGGCGCACAGCGCAAACAGCAGGTTGACTCCGACGCTCATATTGGGGGTCGCCAGAATGCGCCCACCGCGCTCGGCCAGGGCCTTCAGGGTGGCCTTGTGTGCCGCCGTGAGCGGGGTGGCTCCAATCACCAGCACCGCGCCGGCGGCGATAACCGCCGGGGCCAGCGCCAGGGTGTTCTCGGGCACGGAGAAGTCGATGACCGCGTCGGTTGCGGCCAGCACGTCCTCGAGCCGGGCGACGATTTTCACCCCCGTCTCGCCGACCCCCGCCACAACCCCGGCATCCTGACCCAGGAGCGGGCAGCCGGGGAACTCCACCGCGCCCGACAGGACCAGCTCCGGATCCGCCTGAATCTGCGCCACCAGCATCCGGCCCATCCGACCGGCTGCCCCGATGACTGCGGTCCTGATCATGGCTTGATCTCCTTCTCGTCGCCCTTGGCGGGTTTGTCCTTGGCGGGCTCGTCCTTGGCGGGTTCGTCCTTGGCGGGTTCGTCCTTAGCGGGTTCGTCCTTGGCGGCGCTGCCGGGATCCTCCGCGGCCTGCCTGAGCGTGCGGAACTTGCCCTGGACGCCTTTCATGTAGACGTCGTAGCTCTTCAGTACCTCTGTGGCGCGCAGCAGTTGCCGATCCGTCGTGCCGGGCTTCCCCCCGCCCTCAGCCTCGAACCCGGCGCGATACTCCTCCGGCGTCAGTTTCACCTCGATATCCGGGACGATGCCATGCCCGTGGATGACCTGGCGGCTGGGGGTGTAGTACATGGCAGTGGTCAGGCGCAGCGCGCTGCCGTCCGAGAGCGGTATGACGTTCTGCACCGAGCCCTTGCCGAAGGTCTTCTCGCCGACGAGGATGGCGCGGCCCCAGTCCTTCAGGCAACCGGCCACGATCTCGGCGGCGCTAGCGCTGCCGCCGTTGATCAGGATCGCCACCGGTTTCTTGGCGAACTTGTAGCCGCGTTTCGACGTATGGAACTCATGCTTCTGAGAGGCTTGGCGGCCTTCGGTGGACACAATCAGCGTGTTGGGTTCGAGGAAGTAACTGCAAATCTCGACGGCGCTGGGCAGCAGGCCGCCCGGGTTGTTGCGCAGATCGACCACCAGCGAATCGATGCCGATACCGTCCAGTTTCGTCAGCGCCTGCTGCAACTCATTGGCGGTGGGGTCGCTGAACTGAGTGATGCGCACGTAGCCGATGCGCGTGCCGTCGAGGACCTTGGCGTCGGTGACGCTGAGGACCGGAATCTTGTCCCGCTGGATGGTGTAGTCGCGCGTTTCCTGGGTGGACGGACGGTGGATAGTCAGGGTGACCTTGGTGCCCGGCGCGCCACGCAGCTTCCCGATCACATCGTTGAGCTTGGTGCCCTGGGTCGGCACGCCCTCGATCTTCACAATCTGGTCCCCGGCCAGCAATCCGGCCCGGCTGCCCGGGGTGCCATCGATAGGCGAAACGATGGTCAGGATCTCATCCTTCGTACTGACGATGATCCCCAGCCCACCGAACTCCCCCTCCGTGGACTCGAGCATCGAGCCGTACTGGTCCGGCGGCATGAAGTCGCTGAACGGGTCCAGGCTGCGCACCATGCCGTGCATGGCGTTGTAGACCAGGTCGCGGTAGCTGATCTTGTCGGCGCTGACGTAATCCTTGCGGATCAGGTACAGCACCTGCATCATGACGCCGATCTTCTCGAACGCCTCGTTCTCGCCCGTCTTCTCGGCCTCCGCGGCATAAACGCGGTAGCCAATCACCAAGTTCACCGTCAGCACGGCCGCGAGCGCCGCCAGCAGCAGAGTGCGGGGCCTTTTCATGGAGCCTCATCCTTCCCCGTTCGCACGGGCTCGCGCCCGCCGCGACGCCAGCCGTCCTCAGCCCAGAATACGTTCGGCCAGGAAACCCTTGAGGGCGGTGAGGGCAACGCGGTCCTGGGTCATGGCATCACGGTCGCGGACGGTGACCGCCTGGTCGGTGAGGGTGTCGAAGTCAATGGTCACGCAGAAGGGCGTGCCAATCTCGTCCTGGCGGCGGTAGCGCTTGCCGATGTTGCCGGTAGCATCGTAGTCGGCGCGGAAACTGCGCTTCAGGTCCTTGTACAAGGGCTCCGCTTTGTCCTCGAGCTTCTTGGAGAGCGGCAGCACGGCCACCTGCACGGGCGCCACCACCGGGGGCAGGTGCATGACCACGCGGGTGTCCTCGTCCAGGCCCTCTTTCTTGGTCGGCGCGGTGTCCTCGTCGTAGGCGTTGCAGAGCAGGGCCAGGCAGATGCGGTCGAGGCCGCAGGAGGTCTCCACCACGGTGGGGTAGTAGTGCTCGTTGCGTTCCTGGTCGAAGTACTTCTGTTCCTGGCCGCAGAACTCCGAGTGTCGGCTCATGTCCCAGGTGCCGCGGTGATGCACGCCCTCGATCTCGCCCCAGCCGAAGGGGAAGGCGAACTCGATGTCGAGCGCCGCCTTGGCATAGTGCGCCAGCTTCTCATGATCGTGAATCTTGAGGCGCTCGGCGGGCAGGCGCAGGACCTCGGTGTAGAACTTCCAGCGCTCCTCCTTCCAGTACTCGTACCAGCGCAGCGCCTCGTCGTCGCGGCAGAAGAACTCCATTTCCATCTGGACGAACTCGCGCGAACGGAAGGTGAAAAAGCGGGGATTGATCTCGTTGCGGAAGGCCTTGCCGACCTGGGCAATGCCGAAGGGCAGTTTCTGGCGTGAGGCGACCCGGACCTGATCGAAGTCCACGAAGATGGGTTGGCAGGTTTCCGCGCGCAGCCAGGCGACGTGCTCATCGTCGAACACCGGCCCGACGAAGGTTTTCATCATCAGGTTGAATTCGCGCGGTTCGGTCAGCTTGGTCGAAGCGCAGGCCGGGCAGACCCCCGGCGTCTCGAGCTGGTCCTCGCGGAAAAGCTTCTTGCAGTCCAGGCAGTCGACCATCAGGTCAGAGAACTTGTCCAGATGACCGGAGGCCTTCCAGACCTTGGGGTGGCAGATGATGGTGGAATCGAGCCCCTCGACGTCGTCACGCTGCTCCACCATGTAGCGCCACCAGGCCTGCTCGACGGCGCGCCGCAGCGTAACCCCGATGGGGCCGTAATCCCAGAAACCATTGATGCCGCCGTAAATCTCCGAGCTCTGAAAGACGAAACCGCGCCGCTTGCACAGGGCGACGATCTTGGCCAGGGTGTCGTTGTCCGTGGGGCTGCTCATGCACCGTCCTCAGAATGGGTTGCGGACCGCACCGGGGTCCCGTTGCCGACCAGGAGCGAAGGAACCGTGTAAGATAGCACGCCCACCCAGCCTCTCCAGCGCTGGAAGAGCAGGCTGGACAAACTGGACAAACTCGACAAACTCGACAAACCGGACTGGACGAAGGCGATACCCGGGGCACTCGCGGTTGCCCCGGTCCGGGCTGTCCAGGTAGTCCAGCCCGTCCAGTCAGTCCCGCTTGGGGCGCAGGTCGGCCAGGCTTTGGCGCGCCGTTTCGCGGATTTCCGCGAGGTGTTCTCGGAGGCGCGGATCGGCCTGGCCCTCGTGCTCGAGCGTATCGGTATGGTAGAGGATCCGTTGGAGGCTGGCTTCCAGGCGCGGTACGGTGTCGGCCACCGGCGTCGGCGCTGAAGGAGCGGGGGGCGCACTGGCATGGGCCGCGACCGCGGCGGCGCTTGGCCCCTGATCGAATGGCGCCGCGATCAGCCCGAAGAGTCCGGCGCAAGCACAGGCCAACAAGGTCGTCGCCACGGCGGCGACCGCCACCAGCCACGGCGTCACCCGCCCGTACAGCAGGTCGGCCCTCATCGAGGTCGAGATGCCGTAGCCCGTCCCCACCAGCCGCAGATAGGCCACCACTTGTGGGCCGTCTGGACCGCCGATAAAGGCGAGTGGCCGGGTGGCGCTACCACGGGCTGCCTCGATGCCCTCCTGCAGCAGGGAGAAGTCGCGCAGAGACTCCGGCGCCACAAAGTCCGTCGACACGGGGACGATCAACCCGGGTTCTCTCTCCATGGCCGATACCAGCCAAAGCTGCGCCTGATCGGCGTAGCGCGATCGTACCGCCAGCTTAGGTCTGGCCTCTCGGCGGGCCGGCAATTGCACCACCGCGCCCCGACGTTGCTGCTCAGCCTGCTCCACCAGCGGCCGGAGCGCGTCAGCTTCAGCCTTGAGCCAGAAAAGCATCTCGAGTTCCGCCGTGTGGCGCAGATCGCGCCGCAGCGGTGCCAGGACTGCCAGGATAGCCGAGAAGCCCAGCACGAACCACGCCACCCCGATCCAGCCCGCCTGGCGCCGGGGAAGGCCAACCGTCGGGTGTCGGTGAAACCCAGTCATCATGCACTCCTGATCTCGACAGCGCATCCCTACATAGTACAGTACGACCCGCCAGTCGGCGACGCAACCGCGTGGCCTGGCGTGGGGCGCAGGTCAGTTCCGTAGGTGGTGACACCTCAGGTCCTGGGGTTCAGGAAACGGCGAGACGGCGAGACGGGGAAACGGCGACTGGAGGAGACGGACAGGGAGACTGGCGGAGAGGAAAACAGGGTTCAGGGTCAGCCA
>CAIZKT010000502.1:0-12703 GCA_903933565.1 uncultured Victivallales bacterium
CCAGGGCAACGCCCTGGGAATAGGTCGGTTATGGGATTGAGCCCTGTAGGGGCGATCTATCTGCCATACCTCCGCACCGAGGCCGCTTGGTCCGCCCCTTCAGGGCTCAATCCGCGCTATGGACGGGGACCCTGGGCGTTGCCCTGGGCGCCCGGAACACCCCTTTGGGGCTGAATACCACGGCTCATCCTTATTGCACAGGTCGACAAAACCCAGGGGTGGTGTCAGGCTCAAGGACCGGGAGTAGCCTAAACGTCTATTCCTTGGTTTGACGCCACCTTAGGCAGCAATGTAAAGCCAAAAGTCGAGGGTTGACCCCAAGTTTTGCCGCCAGACTCAAGGCAAGAGGAGCCGTATGCGGTAGCGCCTCACGTACGGATCCGTGCGGGGGGTCCGGGGCAACCCGGATCCCTACCGCGATCCAAGTTGTAAGAGCAGTTGCGCCAGCGGCGCGCCGGGTCGGCGGCGCCGCCCCTCTACGTGTCATACCTTGGGATGGCGCCGCCGCCTTGCCCCCGCCCCGCCGTAGGCGTCGGCAAGCTTGAACTGTGGCCGCCGGTCTTTACATTACGCGCCGTCTTCGGGTTCCTGAGAGTGGGGTTTCTTGGGCCAGCGTAAGGTGTGGCAGGAGTTCGGCTATGGAGTTGCTCATCCAGGCGCTGACCATCATGAGTGTCGGCATGGTTTTGGTGTTCGTTTTTCTGGTTCTTGTCATCGGTGGCATCGCCGCCACGGCCCGGCTGATCCGTCGCTATGAGTCTCGGCTGGCCACCGTGGCCAGCGCCGCTGACCCCGAGCCGGAACGGCTGGCGGCCGTGATTGCGGTGGCGCTTACCGAGACCGGCACAAGCTCCTGACCTCGACCGTGGAGGATGAGACCGTGGCTCGCGTACAACTCACCGAATTAGCGCTTCGCGATGCGCATCAGTCGCTGTTTGCGACCCGCATGGTCACCCGCGACATGCTACCCGTGGCCTCGCTCCTCGACCGCGCCGGCTTCTGGTCCCTCGAGACCTGGGGCGGCGCCACCTTCGACTCCTGTCTGCGCTATCTCAACGAAGACCCCTGGGAGCGCATCCGGCAGCTCAAGGCCGCCATGCCGAAGACCCCCATGCAGATGCTGCTGCGCGGCCAGAATCTGCTGGGGTATAGGCATTACGCCGACGACGTGGTCGAGTGCTTTGTCGAGCGCGCCGCGGCCAATGGCGTGGATGTCTTTCGGGTTTTCGATGCGCTCAACGATCCGCGCAATTTGCAGACCAGCATGCGGGCGGTGAAGCGCGCTGGCAAGCACGCCCAGGCCGCCATCAGTTACGCGCTGACGCCGGTGCATACGCTTGAACTCTATGTTGGGCTGGCCCGTGAGTTGCGCGAGTTGGGGGCCGATTCGCTCTGCATCAAGGACATGGCTGGCCTGCTGAAGCCCTACGACGCTTTCGAGCTGGTGCAGGCCTTGCGGCGGGCCACGGGCCTGCCCATCCAGGTGCATTCTCACGCCACCACCGGCATGTCCGTGGCCACTCTGCTCAAGGCGACCGAGGCCGGGGCGGAGCTGCTCGACACCACGATCTCCTCGCTGGCCATGGGCACCAGCCACTCGCCCACCGAGACCCTCGTCGAAATCCTGCGGGGCACGCCCTGCGACCCCGGTCTCGACCTGAAGCTCCTGGTCGAGATCGCGGCCTACTTCCGCGAGGTGCGCCGCAAGTACAGCGCCTTCGAGTCGTCCTTCAGTGGCGCGGATACCCGCATCCTGGTGTCCCAGGTCCCCGGCGGCATGCTGTCCAACCTCGAGAGCCAGCTCAAGGAGATGAAGCAAGCCGGGAAGATCGACGCGGTGCTCGCCGAGATCGCGGTGGTGCAGAAGGACTTCGGCTACCCGCCCCTGGTCACGCCGACGTCGCAGATCGTCGGCACCCAGGCCGTCTTCAATGTCATCTTCGGCCGCTATGAAAAGCTCACCAGCGAATCCTGCGACCTGCTCATCGGCAACTACGGCCGCACCCCTGCTGCCCCCAACCCGACTCTGCTGGCCAAAGCGCTGAAACAGCTCAACCTGACGGCGCCGGTCAGCGGGCGTCCGGCCGATCTTCTGGTCAACGAACTGCCGAAACTCGAGCATGACCTGAAGACGGCCCTGGGGGTGGCCACGGTGTCGCGCGACGACGTGCTCACCTACGCCATGTTCCCCCAGGTCGCGGCGAAGTTCTTTGGCACCCGTGCCAAGGGGCCGGTGAGCTTCGATGCGGCGCCGGTCGCGCCCACGGCAGCGCCGCCGCCCGGCGCCGGGGGGGGCCGGGGGTCGTACACCGTCACCGTCGGCGCCAAGGAGTACGTCGTGCGCAGCGTGCCGGACCGGGCCGCCGGCACCTTGGCGCTCACGGTGGAGGGGACGACCTACAACGTCCGCGTCAAGCCCGTGGCAGAAGTCGCCCCGGCCGCGTCCGGCGCCGCCCCCGCGGCTCAGGTACACCAAGCGCTGGCGCCCATGCCCGGCACCATCGTGCGGCTGTTGTGTGAGGACGGCCACCGGGTCGAGGCTGGCGACCCGATTGTGATCATGGAAGCCATGAAGATGCAGGTCGAGGTCAAGGCGGCCCACCGCGGGGCGATCCGTTACCGCGCCAAGGCGGGCGATGCGGTCGAGGGCGATGCGGTGCTAGCGGAGATCGCGACGCAGGAGAGCGCACGATGAGCCGACACTGCCGCATGCGCTCCTGGTTTTGGGCGGGCCTCACGGTCGCGCTGCTAGCCTTGTTGGTGTCGGTAGCCGGGGCCGCCGACACCAGCGCGGCGAGCGCTTCCCAGCCCGTCGGCGAGCAGATTTCGGTGAGCCAGTGTCTGCTGAGCGTGGTCAGGACCACCGGGATCTACGACTTCCTGACCGGCGACGGCTGGAAGCGTCTCGTCATGATCATCATCGGTGGGATCCTGATCTACCTGGGGGCCGGCAAGGGTTTCGAGCCGCTCCTGTTGGTGCCGATCGGCTTCGGCACGGTGCTGGTCAACGTGCCCTTTGCCGGCATGGGTAACGAGCATGGCCTGCTCGGCCTGATCTATACCTACGGCATCGCCAACGAGTTGTTGCCGCTGATCGTGTTTATGGGGATTGGCGCCCTGGCTGACTTCGGACCGCTGCTGGCCAGTCCGCGGACTGCTATCCTCGGCGCCGCGGCGCAGTTTGGCGTCTTTGGAACCCTGCTGGGCGTGGTGGCGCTGAACCTCATTCCCGGGGTCAACTTCAACATCAAAGAGGCCTGCTCGATCGCGGTGATCGGCGGCGCTGACGGCCCCACCTCCATCTACGTCGCCTCCAAGTTCGCCCCGCATCTGATGGGCTCCATCGCGGTGGCGGCGTATTCCTATATGGCGCTGGTGCCGCTGATCCAGCCCCCCATCATGAAACTGCTGACCACGCCGGCGGAACGCCGTATTCGGATGCGGCAGGTGCGCCCGGTCAGTCGGCTCGAAAAGGCCATCTTTCCGCTGCTGGTGCTGGCCATGTGCATCCTGCTGCTTCCCGCCGCGGTGCCGTTGATGGGGTGCTTCGCCTTCGGCAACTTCGTCAAGGAGTCGGGGTCGGTGGAGCGCATCACCAAAGCCTTGCAGAATGAAGTGATGAACACGGCGACCATCTTCCTGGGCTTGGGCGTCGGCATGCAGATGTCCGTCGAGCGCTTCATGCACATGACGACGCTGGGGATCATCGTGCTGGGCTTGCTCGCCTTCAGTCTCGGCACCGCCGGCGGCGTCCTTTTTGCCAAGCTGATGAACGTCTTCTGCAAGACCAACCCAGTCAACCCGCTGATCGGCTCAGCCGGCGTCTCTGCCTTTCCCATGGCTGCCCGCGTCTCGCACAAGCTGGGGCTGGAGGCGGATCCGCACAACTTCCTGCTGATGCATGCGTTGGGCGCCAACGTCGCCGGCCAGATCGGCTCGGTGGTGGCGGCGGGCATCATCCTCGCCATCTTCGGCGGCTGACCTCCCTGCGGACCAGATTACGGGTCGCCAGGAAGGCAGTTCCAGGCGCCCAGGCGCCGAGCCGGAGGCGACCGTCCGCCAGAGCACAGTCGGAGCACACCCCATGCCTCAACGGTCATCCACCAGACCCCCGGCTGCAGGGCGGCTGCTGGCCGCGGTGGCGCTGGCTGCCCTGCCTGCCCTGGCCGCGGAGTCCGACCTCCCACGCCTCGAACGCGCGGTCGGCGAGACGGTTTCCCTGCGCCAGGCAGCCCACGAGGCCGAGGTCGCCTGGGCCGAGCAACGCCCGGCCGTCGAGGCGCGCCTGGCCCTGCTGCAGCAACAGCGCACCCTGGCCGACGAGCAGCTTCGCGCCGCGCGGCAGTCCGCCGCGACGGCCCTGGCGTCACGTCAGCGCCTCGAGGCGGACGTGGCCCAGTCTGGCGATGCCTTGTTGGCGTTGGCCGCGCCGCTGCGTCAGGCCGAGGAGCGGCTTCGTCGCCTCGCGCCGCGCCTGCCCGAGCCCCTGAGCCGTTCCCTGGCAGAGCGATTGAAGGCCCTCCCGCCGGCCCCGGCGGAGATCACCGTCGAGACTCTCGCCGAGCGGCTCAAGCTCGTCTTCGGACTGCTCGCGGAGATCGACCAGTTCGCCCATGGCGTCGTCCTCACCCGCCAGACGCTCGCGGCCTCGAGTGGCGTCGTCCGCGAGATGGACGTGCTCTACCTCGGCCTGGGCGCCGCTTTCGCGGTCTCCAGTACCGGCGACCTGGCCGCCGTCGGGATTCCGGGGGAGAACGGTTGGCAATGGCGCTGGGAACCGGCCTTGGCCCCGGACCTCAGCGCCGCCGTGGCCATCTATCGCAAGGACCGGCCGGCCGCCTTCGTCAACCTGCCGCTGGAACTCGCGCCCAAGCTCGGAGGGGCGCCGCCATGAACCGCCGTCGCCAGCTCCATCCGCTGCTTGCCGCCGCCTGGGTCGCACTGGCGCTGGCCGGACAGCCGTTAGGCGCGGCCGAGCCCGTCGCCCAGGCGTGCGCCACGGCCGAAGCGGATGTTGTTACGCTCCGTCGGCAACTCGATGAGACCTACACTCGCCTCGGCGCCGAGAAGCTGCGCCTGACCCAGGAATCCGAGGCTCTGGCCACGCAGACCCGCACCCTCCAGGCGGACGCCGACGCGGCGCTCGGGCAGAGGCGCGAGCACGAGGAGGCGCTGCGCCAACTCGGCGAGGAACAGGCGCGGTTGCGCCAACTCTCCCGCACCCTCGCCAATCTGAGCCTGGAGTACCGGCGCGACTTCGAATCACGGCTGTCCGTGGCCGAGGTCGACGCCGCGGAGCCGACCCTGACCCGTCTCGACGCGGCTCTCGGAGCCGCTCCCGAAAGCCTCGGCGCCACCCCCCTCGCGGCGCTCCTCGGTGTCAGCCTGGAGCGCGCTGAGAACGCCATCGGCGGCCGGCGTTTCCCCGGCCGGGCGCTCGCCGCCGACGGCCTGCTTCTGGAGGGCACCTACATCAGCTTCGGCCCCCTGAGTTTCTTCCAGGCAAAGGACGGTCCCGTTGGGCTTGCCGTACAGCAGATCGGCAGTCTTCATCCCCTGGTCTATGCCCGCTTTGACGCACCCCGGAAAGCGGCCTTGGACTCCCTCTTCGCCAGCGGTCGGGGCCGGGTGCCGGTGGATGTCACCATGGGCGCTGGCATTCGGCTGGAGGAATCGCGCGAGACCCTGGTCGAACACCTGACCAAGGGCGGCCCGGTCATGGTCCCCTTGTTGGCGCTGGGACTGGCCTGCGCTGTGATCATCTGCTACAAGCTCACCGTGGTGCTCACCCTGGCGACCGGGCGTTGCCAGGAGCGCGTCATCGAGATCATCGCCGCCGTCAATGCCGGGGAGGTGGCCCGCGCCGAGACGCTGGCGGCCACCCTGCGCGTGCCTCTGCGGGCCGTCATCCGCGCCGGCCTGGCGCATCGTGATGCTACCAAGGAGCACCTGGAGGAAATCCTCTACGAACAGATTCTGGTACAGGTGCCCGCCATCGAGCGCTTCCTCAGCCCTCTCGCGGTCGGCGCCAGCGCGGCGCCGCTGCTCGGGCTCCTGGGCACCGTCACCGGCATGATCCGCACCTTCCGCCTCATCACCGTCTTCGGCACCGGCGACGCCCGCCTGCTTTCCGCCGGCATCTCCGAAGCCCTGATCACCACCGAAGTGGGCTTGATGATCGCCATCCCGACGCTGCTCTTCCATGCGTACTTCTCCCGCCGGGTGCGTCGTGCGGTGGGCCTGGTTCAGGAGGTCGCCGTGACCTTTGTCAACGGCATCAAGCTCAAGGGAGCGGGGCCGACATGACCACGGTATCGTCACAGCTCGCCTGCCTGTGGGAAAGCCTGGCCGCCGGCGGCTGGCTGATGGGACCGCTGTTCCTCGCCGCCTTCCTCATCTGGGCTTCCTACCTCACCCTGCTCATCAAGCTCCGTCAGGCGCTCCGGGGTATCGACGCCTACGACCTGGACTTGGAGCAACGCCTGGCCGGCGCCGATCCCGAGGCTCTGTGTGCGTACCTCGCCACCCTGCCGGGGGCCGTACCTCGCATGATCCGCCACGTGCTGTTGCGCCTGCGGGCCGGGCTCACCTTCCGCGAGGCCAGCTCCCAATGCCGGTTCCTGGAAATCGATGAGTACAACTACGCTATGGTCTGGCTCGCGGCGCTCATCGTCGCGGCCCCCTTGCTCGGCCTGCTCGGAACCGTCCTGGGGATGATGGATACCTTCAACGCCGTGGCCCTGCACCGCACCGCCGCTGCTGACCTGGTGGCGGGCGGTATCAGCCGGGCGCTGCTCACCACCGAGGTCGGCCTGCTCGCGGCCCTGCCCGGTACCTTCGGCCTGGCGCACCTGTTCCGACTCTACAAACGACTGGCCAACCGGCTCGACCGCTGCGAGAGCCATCTCGCCCTGACCTTCGAACACCGCGGCGGCGTTGCGATCGGGGAAAACCTCCAGCCGTGAACGCCCAACCGCCAACCCTTTCAGCCCGGGCGCAGACTGCCCCCTGCGTGGCCCCGGACGGAGGTTCCCCATGAGACGGCTGGGCACCATCGGCACCACCAATGAAGCGAGCGCGGACATCAACCTGGCCCCGCTCATCGACATGGTCTTCCTGCTCCTCATCTTCTTCATGGTCACCACCGTCTTTGTCCATGAAACCGGCGTCGAGGTCCAGAAACCCAAGGCCGCCAGCGCCCAGGCGCTCGAACGCACCAGCATCCTCCTCGCCGTCACCCGCGCTGGCGTCGTCGTGCATGGCGGCCAGGACATCGGCATCAGCCGCGTGCGGGGCCTCGTCTCACGTCTGATCCGCGCCCAGGACCTGCCCGTGATCATCATCGCCGATGAAAAGGCTGAAACCGGCCGCGTCGTCGAGGTCATCGACCAATGCAAGCTGGGCGGCGCGCAGAAGGTCAGCCTCGCCGCCCGGCAGAACTGAGCGGGCAAGGACAGCACTGCCGTGATCGCCAACGAACGCCTCCTCTACACTCGCCCCGCGCCCGCCTGGCCCTGGCGCCTGGCCGTCGTCGTTGTTGCCCTCCTCATGACCGTCCTGACGGCCCTGCTCGTGCCGCTTACCGAGAGGCTCAGCGCCCCGCCGTCGCGCGATATCGAGTACCGCACCGTCGAGTTGAGCGACTGGCGCCCGCTCTCCCCGCCGCCCCCACCGCTACCCCGGCCGCTGCCGTCCCCTGCCAAGCCCACGCCGCCGCAACCCCCCCCGCAGACGCCACGGCTCGAAGAGCCCAGCGCCGACCCAGCCCCCAGGCTGAGGCTGCCCGTGAAGCTGGACTTCGCCCTGGGCGCAGTCCGCGCCGACCTCGCCCTCGATTTTACGCTTGACCCCGAGACCCGGGACCTCCCCGAGACCACGACCGCCCTGGCCGGCGCCGGAACGTCGACCAGCGCCAGCCCGGTGCCGCTGCCGCCGTCACTCCCGCCACCACCGGAGCGTTTTGACCGGCCACCGACGATCGCGAGCCAGGTCAAACCGCAGTACCCCTACGCGGCCCGTTCGCGCCTCATCGAGGGCCAGGTCGATCTGCAGTTCACCGTCACGGCCCAGGGCCGGGTTGAGGGCGCCACCGTGCTCGAGGCCCAGCCCCGTAACGTCTTTGAAGAGGCCGCACTGGCCGCCGTGGGGCGCTGGCGGTTCACGCCTGCCCTGCGCGCCGGCCGGGCCGTCCCCGCCCGCCTGCAGGTTCGCATCAGCTTTACCCTGGAAGACCCATGACCACCGCCACCCTCAACCCGCCCCGCTCCCGGCCTGTCTTCGGCCGGGTCCTGCTCGCGCTGGCGCTGCTGCTCGGCCTCGGGACCAGGCTGCAGGGCCAGCCCGCCGCGGGCGCCGCCACTCGCCATGACCCCGCTCTCAGTGCCGCCGAAACGCAGCTGCTGGCCCAGGCCGCTGACCTCGCTAAGACCGACCCCCTCAAGGCGGCCCAGACCCTTCGCGCCCAGACCACGACGGAGTCCAGCGCCGTCCTCCCCTTCACCGCCGCTGCCTATAGCCTCCAGGCGGGAGGCGAAGAGGCCGCCGTCGCGGACCTGGACGATGCCCTGCGCCGCCAGCCGGACTTCCCCCGCGCCAGGATCAACCTGGCGAAGCTCCTGCTGCGCTTGCAGCGCTACCGCGAGGCCGCGGCTCACCTCCGCCCCCTGCTGCGGGCCGCCGACCAGGACCCGGTCGAGCTCGGGCGCCTGCTCGGTTTCGCTCTCCTGTCCGACGGCTACGCCGTGGCTGCCGAAGCCGCTTACCGCCAGGCTCTGGTCTGGAGTCCAGAGGATCCCGAACTCACGTTGGGGCTGCTCAAGAGCCTGAGTGATCAGGGGCGCGCGGCCGACCTGGAACCCCTGGCGCGGGCCCAATTGCTGCGCCAGCCCGCCGAAGCCCGCTGGTGGCGCCTGCTGGCCAACGCCGCCAGCGCCCGGGGCGACACGCGCCAGGCGCTGGTGCTGCTCGACTGCGCCCGCCGCCTGGGGCTTGCCGATGCCGAGATGCTGGCAGGCCTGGGGGACCTGTATGCCGCCCAGGGACTCTCTGCCGCCGCCGCCGAGGTCTACACCGCCACCCCCGATCTGCCCGCGCCCCGGCTGCTGCGGGCCGCCGACGCCATGCTCGCCGCGGCACGCGCCGACCAGGCGCGACGCCTGCTCGATACCCTCGCCCCCCGCACCGCCGAACTGCCCCCGCCGGAACGCCTCGCCCTGCACCGCCTACAAGCCCGACTTGCCCTCGCCGATGGCGCCACGGACCAGGCCATCGCCGACCTCAAAAACGTGCTCGCCGAAGACCCCCTCGACGGCGAGACCCTCCTGCTCCTCGGCGAGACCCTCAGAGAAACTCTCCCCGCTGCCGCCAGCGAGTACTACGGCCGCGCCACCACCCTGAAGAACTGCGAAGTCCGCGCCCTGACCGGCCTCGCCCGTATCGAGGTCGCGGCCCGCCGCTACGACGAGGCCTTGTTGCGCCTGCAGCAGGCCCTCGCGCTCAACCCCGACCCGCGCCTCCAGCGCTACCGCGACCAAGTCCTCGAGGCCAGCCAAGCCCTGGAGCGCTGACCTCCCACCACGACTCGGCGGGCTATATTAGCTCCCACTCGAGGCCGCCGCTGCGCTGGGTTGCCCCGGAATCTCCGCTGTACTGACGTGCCCCTAACAGCCCGCTCGATCACGGATGGCGAATGCGACAACCCAACGAAAACTGGACAGAGTTCGACTGGGAACAGGCCCTGCGCGAAAGCGATACCATGGCCGAGCGCTATTTCCAGCTCCTCAAACGCTTCTCCGATCTGCCCAGCGGCGACGAGCTCATTGCCAAACACATGGGCCCCGAGTTCGATCCCGCCATGCTGGATATGGATACCGAGGTCGACGACGACCTGGCCGACTGGCCGGAGGACGACAGTTCGGGCCAATGGCACGGTGGCGATGGCGATCTTGATCCCGGCGATCCTGGCGAGCCGTCGGAGCAGGAGCAAGCCCTCTACTACGAGACCGATCCCGTCTTCATTGCCCTGCGGCAGAACTCGGTCGGCTGGTGCAATGTCTACGCCGCCATCCTTCCCCGTGAAGCCCGCGAGCGCGGCCTGAAGGTCCTCTACCACCTCGGCCGCTCTCTCGCCAACCTGGCCTACAGCATCGATGATGGCGCCTACGAGCAGCCCGCGGCCAGCATCGCCTTCGCCAAACGCAGCCTGGCCAGCCTCAACCTCGCTCTCCGCGAACTCGAACTGCTCATCCACGAACACCGCCGCTTGCACCAGCTCCTCAAGACCATGCGCAAACACCTCATCGAATGCGTCGATCGGGTGGTCGATCACCTCAACCGCTGCCGCAACCGGCAGAAAGGCAAGGGCGCCGGCAGCAATGCCTAAGACGCCCCGGCAGAGCCCCTGGCCCGTCCCGGTGGAACGCGGGCCGTATCCCGCCGTTCGCCGCGGCGAATGACGCAGAACCTGGCTTCCAGGGGCGATCCGGACCTGCCGACAGTGAGAGGTTCTCGAGTCTATCCGGATGAGTGCAGAGACGGCAAAGGGGGACACACCATGAGCGGCTGGGAGAACGTGCGTCACGCGGCGGAGATCAAGCGCTTCCTGGCAGGCAGCCCGCTGAAGTCGTTCATCGGGGGGCAATGGGTTGAGTCGGCGAACGGTGAGACCTTTGCCACCCTCGACCCCGGCTCCGGCGAGAAGCTGGCGGAGGTCTATGCCATGCAGGAGTCGGACGTCGACAAGGCCGTGACGGCAGGGGCCGCGGCCTTCCGCTCCTCGGGCTGGGCCGCGATGGCGTCGGCGGAGCGCGGGGGCTACCTGCGGCGGCTGGCGGACTTGGTCGAAACCCGGAAGGAGGTGCTGGCCGACCTCGAAACCCTGGACTGCGGCAAGGTGCGCGCACAGGTGGATTTTGATGTCTCGATGGTCGTCTCCACCTTGCGCTACTACGCGGAGGTGGCCGCCTCCGCCCACTACAGCACCGCGCTCTCCATCCCCGGCTACGAGGCGCGGACCGTACGGTTTCCCTACGGCGTGTGCGGCTTCATCTACCCGTGGAACTTTCCGCTCCTGCTCCTGGGCTGGGGCTGCGCGCCGGCCTTGGCCGCCGGGAACACGGTCGTCATCAAACCGGCCGAGGATACCCCCCTGAGTTCGCTCTACCTGGGTCAGCTCGTCGCCGAGGCCGGGATCCCGGCAGGTGTCTTCAACGTGATCGCCGGTACCGGCGCGACCGCAGGCGCTGCCCTGGCACGGCATCCGGGCTTGAAACGCATGTCGTTCACCGGTTCGCCAGAAGTCGGTAAACAGGTTGGCAAAGCCTGCGGCGCGAATCTGGTCCCGGTGAAGCTCGAACTGGGCGGCAAGGGCGCCGCGGTCCTCTTTGATGACATCGATATCGAGGACACGGCGACCAAGCTGGCGAGCGCCATCACCTTCCACAGCGGCCAAGTGTGTTCCGACGCCACCCGCTGGATCATCCATGAGAAGATCTACGACGCCTTTGTCGCCGCGGTACAGCTCAAACTGCAGGCCGTCCGTGTCGGTTATGGTTTCGAGGCGGCCACGCAGATGGGGCCGGTGGTGTCCGCCAGACAGCGCCGTCGCGTGCTCTCCTACCTTAGACGAGGCCGCGCGCAGGGCGCCGAAGCCGTGCTTTCCGGCGGCGCCTGCAAAGTCCAGGGCTATGCGGGGGGATTCTATGTGAAGCCGGCGTTGCTGGCGGGGAGCCTGGACAACGTGGCTGCGCGGGAAGAGGTTTTCGGGCCCGTAGCCTACCTGACCCGCTTCCGCGATGAGGCGGAGGGTATCGCGCTGGCCAACCACACGGCCTACGGTCTGGCTAATAGCGTCTGGTCAAAGGACCTGGCGCGCTGCCAGCGCGTTGCCGAAGCCATGGTGGCGGCCAATAGTTGGATTAACGCCCACAATGTCTTCCCCCTCGGCGTTCCCTACGGCGGTATCAATCTCAGCGGCATGGGTGGCGGCGTGAACTCGCCGGAGACCTTCCGCGACTACCTCCGCCAGCTCTCGGTGGTTCGCCCGCCCGCCTGAACTCCGGAACTCGTCCAGCCGACGCGACCAGCCGGGGGGCAGGGAGACGGAGAGACAGAGCAGGAGACAACGCTCATGACCGGCAGGACGCAACGCTACAAGGACTCCTACCGCGGCTACCTGATCGACCACCACTCGCCCAATCCGCCCCTGCAGCGGCTGGATAAACTCGACGTCTGCGAGTGGGAGGAGAGCCTCAGGCGCGCCCGCGTCAACTGCATGCTGACCTACTGCAAAGACCACTTAAGGTGCAGGACCTGCTGAATGGCACCGTGAAGACGTTGAACGGCGACGCGATCCCCATCCCGGGCGCACGGCTCAGCCTCCGCGACATCGGCTTCGTCCCGACCCGAGCAGAAGTGCTCTACCCGAAGCGCCGTGCCCTCACCCTTACGCCGGACGGCAAGGGCTGGTCCGTGGCCCTCCCCGCCGTCGCCATCCACTGTATCGTGAGCCTCAGCGGGCAGCCGTAACGCCAACCCGGCCGCGGCGTGGCGTAACTGTCGGCTCGGGGGATACCGCGAACCCGGCCCCGGCGGGTCCTTGGCATCGCGGGCTCCAGGGTTAGACGCGGTTCCCTTCCGGTCCGCCCGGAACGTGGCGGACCGCCTGGAGGTCGGCGGTCCGCACCGGCTCTGCCGGGGCTTCCGC
>CAIZKT010000503.1:0-4202 GCA_903933565.1 uncultured Victivallales bacterium
AACCGAGGGCAGATAGCTCGCCCCTACAGGGCTCAAACCCATAACCATTCTATTCCCAGGGCGTTGCCCTGGGCTGGTATGGCAACGCGCCTTCAGCGCTTCAGACGGACTCTCTTATTGCACAGGTCGCAAAAAGTGCCACACTTGGTCCGGTAAAGTGCCACAAAAAGTGCCACACTGGACCGAGGAAGTGCCACACTCCAACGGGCAGTTCCACTGTGAGACCCAGGTAACGTTCTGCGGCGACGGCCCGAAGACGGCGAAAATCGCAGCCCACCCCCTGCCCTATTGCACTGTTGCGCCCCTTCCCGCGAGAGCCGTCCCCCCCCTCCCCAGTCGCGGCAGCGTGCCCATTTCCACCCCTGCGGACTGGTCCCGCCGCCGCGCTGTCCATGCGGGGCCTCGGGTGGTCCGGCGTCCACCTCGCGTTTGCTGCTAACCTCCAACAGTTCCCAGCCGCCGCTCGTCTATACATTGGAGACCGAAGACCGCGTTCCTGACGCGATCATGGTTTGGCCCCGGAGGCGGATCTCTCCCCTCCTTTTCTCCTCCGCCTCCGGGGCCTTTTTTCCCCGACATCATGGGTACGGAAGTTGCCGGGATAGTCAGCGTGGCGCTGGAGGGCGGCACCGCCTGGCACTGAGGCCGAGGCAGGATATCGTTCACGGTAAGGACGGGAGGATTCCTCCATGAAACTCACACCCGCATTCGCTGTGTCGTGCCTCGTGGCGTTCTCTGCCATGGTAGGGGTGTCTGCCGGTGCCGAGGGCGACTCCCTCACTGCCAAGGTTTCGCTCACCAAGCCCTATCCCGTGAACTTCGAGGGAGCGAAGGCTGACAAGATCGCCATTCAGTACGCAGTGATCGAGCTAGCCAAGCAGGCAGATCTCGGGTACGATTTCGAGACCTCGTTGGCCAACACGAAGCCAACCTGTACGAAGTGGATCACGCCACAGATAGAGGCGATCACGCTTCGGGAAGCCCTTGACGGGATTCTCAAACCGGAGGGCCTCACCTACGAACTCCGTGACGGCAAGGTGGTATTGAAGAAGAAGTGAGTTCCTGGCGCAGTCGGCCTGCTCACCAAGCAGTTCACGGGTAGTCTCGCCACGGATGGCGTGCTCGCACGGGACGTGGCCATGCGCCTCCTCGTCCTTGCCGACAACGACGCCTTCACCTGGGCAGGCCCGCACCAGCCCGTCGATCTGGTCATCTCCTGCGGCGACGTATACGACCCACTAATTCTGACCGCCGCCAAGGCGTGCTCTGCGACCCGGATCGTGGCCGTCAAGGGCAACCATGACCTGCCGTCAACGTTCCCGCCGCCGATTGTGGACCTGCACCTCGAAGTGGTCACGCTGCCCAACGGCCTGCGCATCGGCGGGTTCAATGGCTCGTGGCGTTACAAGCCACGGGGCAACTTCCTCTACAGCCAGGAAGAAGCGGCGGCTCTGATCGGGCAGCTCCCGCCCGTGGACATCCTCGTCGCCCACAATTCCCCGCAGGCGTCCACGAGCGGGATGCGGACACCCATCAAGGCTTCACGGCGCTCTCCGACTACATCCGCAGGCACTCGCCAAGGCTGCTGATCCACGGGCACCAGCATGTCAACCGGGAGACCCTGGTTGGCGGGACACGGGTGGTGGGCGTGTTCGGGAGTATGGTTGTGGAGATCGCTTAGCGTGCCCCGAGAAACCAGGCATAACTTCAGGATGGAGTCGCAGGAATCCAGCCTGTCTGCCAACTGACCATCTCGCTGCTTGACAGCAGGCCCCGGATATGGTGACGGGTGCTCGTCTCAGGGAACGTGCGGCTGAAAGAAGCTCCACCACATCATCCAGGCCGTCATGCCGTGGACGAACAGCCACCTCCACCATTTCATCTTCCCGGACACGCTCTACTCCGACCCGACGTTCTACACTGAGGAAGACCCTGGCCTGATGCAGATCCGGGACGAGTCCGAAGCCGTGCTGAGCAAAGTTGCGGTGACCCACGGCTGCTTTTTTGCCTACCTCTCCGTTGCCTGTGTCTCTGCCGGTTGCGCGGCAAGGCAGATGCGGCCCTTCTCGGTCAGACGGTAGCGTTGCAGGCTGCTGCGCGGCTTGTCGGGGATGGTCATCTCGACCGCGCCAGATGCCAAGGCCGGTAGGAGGTACCGTTCGCGGAAATTGGCCTGGCTCCTGAGGTTCAGAGCAGCCTGGGCCTCCTGGCGGCTCATCGGCAGGTGCAGCACTGCCAGTAGCTTCCCGACTTCACCTGTGACTTCACCTGTGACTTCACCTGTGACTTCGCCTGCGACTTCGCCTGTGACCTGCTGGGTGGCTGTCGCGGTGTATGCGGATTGCGCCGCCTTGCGGAACGTGATCAGGAAGCCCCCGGTGGACTCCTCCAGGGTGGGTTCGGGCAGTCCGGCGTCCTTGCAGGCGTCCAGCATGCGCTGGATGCCGCTGCCGTAGCGCTCGATGATCTCAAGGTCGTAGAAGACCTGGGCGATCAGCTTGTTGCGCGGCCTGGATGCGTGCGTGCGCCGGTACAAGTCCTCGATGGTGACGCCAAACGGGAGGAAGCCGGGACTCCAGATGCGGATGTGATCGTCGAAGACCTTGATCTGGATGTCGGCGGTGTCGCCGTAGTCCCGGTGACAGACGGCGTTGACCACGGCTTCGCGCAGGGCCTCCAACGGGTAATCCCATACCTGTTCACGCCGGGGCTTGCCGGTGATCACGAACCGGACATTGGTGTGCTTCTTGACTCGCGAGTCAAAAGTTCTTGGGCAGCGTTGGCATGACTTCCTCCGACGGGGACGGAAGCGTTCGGGTGACCGATACGATCCCTGGCACGCGGATCGCCTTCAAGCCGATTTGACCTGCCGGAGGCAGGGGCGCGCCGCATTCCGAATCGAACGATCCGGCCGCCGTGCTTTCGCCTGACCGGTCCAGGAAGCGTCCAGCGCGGAAATCGTCCTCCTCGTTCGTTCTGGTGCTCGAACCCCCGGTTCCGGCACTTCCCGCCGCGGCCTGCGTCAAGAGCCCCCCGCTGGCGGCGGGATCGGCATCTGCCTGTGCGAGGTACGCCTGCAGACAGATACACGCTAAGCAGGTGGGCCGCTGGCGGCGGGAACGGGGCGTCTCACGGGGCGGCGTGTTCCTTCAGTAGCGCCATGTTCAGCAGCGTCATCTCCTCCACGATCGCCAGCAGCCGGTGGTAGTTCTGCGAGTACTCCCGCGCCTTTGCCTCCCGGTCTCGGCCCAGATAGATCAGCCGGGTCTTGCGGTCCTTGTTCAGCGAGAGGTACGGCTGCTTGTTGCGCGTGCCGATCACCACCACGCTGCCGCGCATGACCGGACCGAGGGCCGCCAGTTCTTGGCGCAGCATTCCGACCTTGGCCTGCGTGTTGCGGATTTCGTTTTCTTCCACGGTGACTCCTTGCTTTTGACCTGAACTATGCTATATAGCATAGTCCTGGTCGGCAGTCAAGTCAATCTGGACGCGGGGTCCCCAAAAGTATGGACGTGACAGCGTTGGAGGAAGCGATCTGGAGTCTACGCGGCGCCTTCAGTCGGCGGGCAACGTTCAGTTGGTTCGTGATCGTGGCCGCGGGATTACTGCTGCGCACCGATACGTACGGGGTAAGCTCCGTGGTCCGGGCGCTGGCGCTCGATCCGGCCACCTATCCGCTGCTGCTGCACTTCTTCCATTCCCAGGCATGGACCGCCGCAAAGTTCATGCACTGCTGGCAGGCGTTTCTGTTCCGCCAACCGCACGTGGTCCGGATCAACGGCAGAAACGTCCTGTTGGGCGACGACACCAAGACCCCGAAGGACGGACGGCGCATGCCTGCGGTGCGGACCCTCCGTCAGACCTCCGAAACCTCCAGCAAGCCATCCTACTTCCGCGGCCACGATATCGGAGTGCTGGCGCTGCTGACCGGCGCCCGCGGACGGTTCTTCGCCACGGCGGTCGATCTGTTCTATCACCGCCAGGCGCAGGCCGAAACCAAGATTGAGCGTATGCTGGAGGCTGCCAGAACCTTGGCCAAGGCCGTCGAGCGGCAATCCTACGCTGTACGGCCATCGCGTCACGATCGAAACGCTCTTCCACACCGTGAAGAACCTCCTAGGCGGCATGGCCTATCACTTCTGGTCCAGCTACCTCGCCCGATCCAGCCGCCGACCAGCATCGGCCGATGCCCCGCTCCCCGA